>NZ_VMNC01000007.1:0-31857 GCF_013277505.1 Streptococcus sp. k-378
ATCACTGGGATTTTTATGCATAACCATAGGTATACAAAGCATACAGATATTCTCTGGATACTTTAGAATCACATGATAAAGGTATTCTTAAACTGGGTACAAAAAACTAAGCCCTCCTAAAAAAGGACATCTAATTATTTGTTCTCGCTATCAAATTGACAGTTTATTTAAGAATACCTTGCCGCATATTTATTAACTCCTTTTAAATAGTCACTTAAATAATAGCACATAAGAGCATATTTGTAAAGGAATCTCCAATTTTTTATCAAAAAGAGTACATGATTACAAAGTATCTGTAATCATGTACCAATATTTGTTATTTTACAATCTTCCAATTACTCCCGTTCTTTTCAAGTACCAAATCAAATTGAGATACCTGCGTTGCTTTGGTCTGCTGGTCGATATACTCCACTGTCAGCGATACCGTGACTTGATTATCCTTACGATTGTGAATAGGATTTACCAGTTCTTGAAAGATGTACTCTTTTCCGATTGGTTTTAATATCCCGTCATTCACATAGTAGGAAAGTTCACTGGCTGTCGCTGTAGGATAGAGCTTGAAGAACGTCGTTAAAAACTCATTGATTTCATTGGTTGTAATGGAATCAACCGTCCCCTCACTTTCAATGGCTTTTGGTTTATAACTTGATTTCTTAGGTATGTTGGTAATGGTCGGATTCTTAACCAGTACCATATTTCCAGAACCATCTACATAGACACTCACTATATAAGCAGAGTGGACGGTCTTTGTATTTTCTCCCTCTGTAATGAGCTGGTCTACACTGTAGGTTACATTAAACTCATTGTCGCCAGTTGGCTCTACCGTCCATATCTGAAATCCTCTTACAGAAGACGATACAGGAATATCTTTGCGTACTGTATCAACATTGAGAGCTTGAAGTTCATCTGTCAGATAGCCTTTTAGACTTTCCATTCGATTATCAATGGACTTATCGGATTGCTCCCATGAATAGTAGACTTTCGCAAAGTTCTCTACAAAATTTTCTACATGATGAGTATCAACGTATTCCTTTTCTATGATAGTTGTTTCGTGAATAGTATGAGTATCTATAGCTGTAAAGTGCTTGAATATCGCAAAGCTGAAACTAAGCCCTAAAAGTACCCACAAGGCAATCACAACCTTTTTATGAGGATTGACCTTATAGACACGAGGTTTCTTTTCCTTTGGTATCTGTTTTTCTTTATTCTGATTTTTTCTAAATTTCATCATTAAATCTTCCTTTCTCATTGTTTGATTCGTCCTGCTCCCACTAAATGCTGTTGCCAGTAGGGGCTTGTTAAGTCGGCATAACCGATTGGGTCGCCTGCATGAAACATACGGTTATTGCCAAGGTATATCCCAACATGAGTAATATAAGAGCCAGCGTTATAGGTAGAATGAAAGAAAACCAAATCGCCAGCTTGTGCTTCCGATAGTGGGATATGCTGGGTCACATCATATTGCTGTTGTGCGGTTCGTGGTAAGTTAATTCCAGCTTTTCCATACGTCCATTGTGTCAGTCCGCTACAATCAAAAGAAGTAGTCGGGGAAGCTCCACCGTAAACGTATCGCCAGCCCTCATATTTCAGTGCTTCGTCCATGATGGCTTGTACCGTATCATCATCAAACTCTGTTGTGACAAGATACTGCGTTACCAGTTGCACATAAAACATATTGCCATAGTTGTATCGCCAGCCCCCATTGATAGGTATGGCTATGGGATTGGGGTAAGACACTTTTTCGCCACCTGAATACTCTTTTGAGAAACTTTGAGCCAGTTCAAAGGTATATTTATTTCCACGATTAGCCACATACCCTAAGAAACCACCACCATAATTGTAGGACTGGATAACCGATTCTAAATCTACACTGAGCCTTTCGCTACTGGCTAATAATTCACTGAAATACTTCACACCTTGCTTAATGGATTCTTCTGTACTCAATGAATTAGGTGGAAGACCGAGGGATTCCGAGGACTGCATAACATCTTCCGCAGTACCGCCCGATTCCACCTGTATAATCGCAAGAAGTATGTTGACATATTCTTCAACGCCATATTCTTTGGCATATTTTTCTACCATAGGCTTATGAGCCAGCACTTCTGCGGAAACATTCACACCTCCATAATGAATATTGGAAATTCCGCTGTCCTGTTCATCTGAAAATAAAATGGCAACAAACAGAAGCAGTGAGAAGACCATCAAGAATAATCCAGAACCACCAATCACTAAAGTTTTCAACTTCATGGTTTCTTACCGACTTTCTTAATGGTGGCGGTTTTGATTGGTGGTCTACTTCTTGTATTTTGTAGTGGTACTCTTTGAACAGTAGACGGACGTTCTTTTGTGATTGGACGTTGTGAAGTTCTATCTGCTGTAGTGGTTGAAGTTGCTGGCTTTTGAACGGTTTTTTCTTGAACGGTATTGCCTTGGCGTTCCACTTTTGGACTTGAAAAATCGGACTTAACTGCTGGACGCTCTTGTTTGGCTTGTTGAGATTCCTTATATGAAGTCTGAATATTAGACTGTTTTGAGGTCTGTTCATCATGATATTGTTCTTGTCTTGTAGTCGGTCTTTCATGAACAGAAGAAGCAGGCTGTTTTTTCTGTTTGACCTGTTCCATTTCAGAGCGACGCTTCGCAATGGTTTTTCGCCTTTGTTCCTGCTGTTCCTTGCGTCCACTGGCTCTGTCCGCTTTGGTTTGAGAAATACTACTGGTTAAATCACGGACATTCTCTTTTACTTTGGATTTTCCTTGATATACTGCATATCTTGCATTGGTCGGCAAATCTTTAACCTGTTCTTTCAAACCACTAGCAGTGTCTACCATTCTGTCTTTGGTATCAGCTACTGTACCGATGGTTTGACCGATACGTTTTCCAAGTGTTGATTTTTCCTTTCCGTCTGGTCGGGAGTGATCTGCTTGTGTCCTTGCAGAACTCCCCGAACCCGACTGTCCTTTTTTACCTGTAACAATGGCAGACCCAGCCCCTAGAGTAGTCATGGAACGTCCAAGTTTCCGCTGTAGACGGTGCATGTGAGCGTGCATAAGCATACGAGGTTTTCTCATCACACGACTTCCCACACTTTGAGAATCGTTACTCTGTAGAGAAAACATACTCATTAAATCGCCCAGCTTGAAGTAGATTCCTGCAAAGGTCACAATCTGTAGAAAAGCAATCAAAAAGAACGGATAACCAGCCGATAAGGTATAGAGCATGGTTGAAATACTAAATGCTGTCGTAATAATCAATGTGATTCCAGCTCGTGTCAAAATGGTATTAAAGAGCTTTGTTATGGCTCGTTTTGACATACCATCAAATGATGGAATCATGCTTAAAATAAAGCTCACAGGCAGAAACATAGCATAGATGATAAAAAGTACCTGCGAGAAAATCATGATTCCTGTTAATAGGAATACAAATATGGAAATCCCAATATTGAAGACAAATAGGAAGAAGACTGTACCTAAACGGTTAATGGTCTTTGTAATGGTTAGATTGGTATTGCTTCTGTCTTCAATTTCTTCCGCAACAATTTTTTCTCTGTCTTCGCCATTGTTGGAATCTGGGCTGGTGGAGAGCAGGCTTTCCACACGGTCAATACCGATACTTTCAATGTCTGAACTGTTGTATTGAAGCAGTAGCCACGGTTGCTGAACCTGTATGGAAAACAGGCTATCTCTGATTAAGTCCACGCTGTCCTTGCCTTGACTATCGGAATGGGGCATGACAATCTTCGTGCCAAGTGATAAACTGGCATTACTGATGTCTGATGAAAAGTCATTGATTTTTTTAATGTAGTCGGGAGCGTAGGCAATAAAGGAAGCCGATAGGATAAACACCAGCACAAAATTCATAATGGCATGAATTGCCTTTGTGGTTTCTCTCTTTATCAGTCCCGTATAGGCAACATAAACCCCAAGAACCAAAATCAAGAGTAAGAGGAATCCAACATAGAAACCCTCTGTTGAAAATCCGTTTGCACTCACACCAGCTAAGGTCTGCATATTCTTACCAATGGAATCTGCTGTAGCGGAAATGAAGTCTAAGGAATAGGCTTCCTGTACTAAGTAACCTGTCGCATTGGAAACATACAAACTGATTGTCCAAATAAAATTGGTAATGGCATATAGTCCATACATGACCTGTTTTCCAATCCCGTCCGACCAGTTCCACGGAAGCCAGCCCCAGCTATTATCCACATAAAAATCCAGTTGATAGTTTTCAAGTGGGTATCGGCTGTATTCATTTGCCACATTGACCGTATCATCTACCAAGCCCGCAGCTTGAACCACCGTTCCCAGCATGGCTAAAAGAAAAATGGCAATCACAAGTGTGAAAGCCACTGTCATTGCCACTTTACCTAGACGTTTCAGCGTCCAGTTTGATTTTATTCTGTTTACTATTGATGGTTTCACATTTACACCTCTTTTCGCACAGGTGGTCTGGTATCAAAGGCATGGAGCAGTTCTTCAAATACAGGGTGGAACTGTATCACACCGACACGACCATATAAATCACTGATAAGGCATTGCCCGTTTTCCAAATCACGCAATCGCTTCTGATTGTTTTCGTCCTCTGGGTCTACACCAAAAAAGGCTAAGGTCTTTTTAATCTCGTTAAGGTCAGTGGAACGAAATGCAAATTTTAAGCCGAGGTTATTTTTCAGTTTTTCATCTAAGAGGTCGTCTGTATTTTGGGTCACGAAATATACCCCAGCGTTCATAGCACGACCAGCCCGAACCAGCTTCATAGATAGTGTTTTTCCTTGTGCTACCTGTAAAAAGCTCCATGCTTCGTCTAAATCTACAATCTTGAAAATGCTTCGGTCTGTATGGATAAAGTCTAAAGCAAAGGTACTAATGACAATCAGCATAGCAACGGATAAAAGCTCCATAGTGGTATATTCCTCAAAGGAAGTTTCCTTGTCGGGAAGTACCAAGTCCGCAACCTGTATAATGTTCAGTTGTTTTTCTAAGCTGATAGACTGCTCCACATAACCATTACTGAATAATAAATGTGCAAAGTCATAGTCTGTAAAACTTTCGATATGGTCGGCTATACTGGTACTTAGTGGCGTATTCTCAACCCGTAATTCCTCAATCACTTTCATCAACCCTCGTACTTCACTATTGGTTACTGCACGAATGGCTTTTCTAAGGATTGGGAAGCGTTCCCCATCACGAGAGGAAATCCCCGTAAGGAATGTCAGAATATCAATAGCCAGTGATTCAGAATCTTTGGGATTTTTCATAATCACATAAGGGTCAAGTAAGCCTTTGTTTTTCTCATCAGAAGTCAGAGTGACGATATTGATTTCATGGGAAATCTCTGGCAAGGTTTCTTTCCATCTGCCACGTTCTGCTTTTGGGTCTACAATCACTGCTTGTGCCCCATAAAGCACCGCATAATAGACGATAAGGTTATTCGCAAAGGATTTACCACCACCCAGCGAACCAACAAAAGCCGACGCTAACGCATTGGTTACTGAACCCTTAACCCCTTGACTGGCAAGAGCAGGTTTCAGATAGACATTGCGTCCAGTATCTAAGCTGTAGCCAACATAAATCCCCTCATTTTCCCCCAGCATTTGAGTAGCACCAAAACCTAAACCAGCGAGGAAATCAGAGGTCACGTATTGAATATAATCATTCATATAACGCTTGCTGGCAGGTAAAAATTCTTCATGTAAGCCGAGCATATCCCCAAATGGTCGTACCAGTTTTACGCTTAAATCGTCATAAAAATCTTTCACTTCATTACAACGACGTTTGAGTTCGTCAAGATCATTTGCTGATACCCTTACCACATAAGACAGCTTGTACATAGATTCCTTGCTTTGGTCTAAATTGGTTTCCAGCTCATTCACACTTTCCAGAGCTTCCGCCACATTGGAGCTGGTTTCATTATCACTTTGCCAAGCGTGGTTATCCAAGTCTTTCAGTTCTTTCTTTTTATTGCGGACAGTAGATAGGGCTTTACGATTCGCTACAATTTCCACATTCATTGACGTATCAATCGGGAATGTAAATTGCTGTTGCTGGTAGTAGAAGATTTCAGAGGACGGGAAGTCCAGTTCTCCGACAATGCTGTTAATGGTAAAGTAAGCTACATAGACGGTTTCATCTTCCTGCTGGATTTTCAAATATCGCTGTTTTTCTTCCACCAAACAGCGAGTAGGCTTAATCAAGTCATAGTATTTAATCAGCGTTTCATTATCCAGCTTTTTCTTTGATAGATGGTACTCATACTCTTCATAGGCAGTGCCTGTCTGTCCGTAAAGGTGTTCAATCAGATAGCCGAAGTCGTCCTTATCTAACCTGCGGATTTTGAAACGACGAGAGATTTTATTTTCTAAGAGCTTTTCCATCTTCTGAAAACGCAGGATTTCATCATTACTCATACTAACAAAATCGCCCATCAGCTTATGGTTCACATCATAGACAAAATCAGACAAAGCATTTTTTGCTTCAACGGTAAGACTTTTCATAGAAAACTCCTGATCGTTGAGAAGCAACTTAAAGCCGATAAAGAAACGGTAGTTCACTTGATTTTCGCCAATCATGGATATTAAAGCGTCTGTCTGTTGGTCGATTTTGTCATAGGCAACCGCTTTGAGCTTGCCAGTGACTTCATTTTTGGAACGCTCTTGTGCAGAACGTATGCTGGATTCTGTACTGATTTGTAAAGCATGAATTTTGCCATCACGATTTTGTGCGATAAGCTGTCTGAAAGAATCATGCACTTGTATTTTCTGTTCTGGACTTAGAAATGAGTAATTGTAAGGAACAAGCTCATAGTAAGCATAACATTCCCCGTCTTTATTCCAGACGAGATTGTTTTCAATGTATTTAATTGGATATGCCATAAAATTCACTCCTAACTGCTGTAATGGCTTCTTGTGGCTGGTTTCTGCCAAGCGTTACTTTTTTTCCTGCATAGGTCAGCTTTGGTCGCAGTGCATAAGCAATGACAGACTTCAAAAATCCATAAGGCTTTTTACCATCAAAAGTTTTTGTAGACATAAACCATGTGAAAGCCACAGGAATCCCAAAGTATTTGAGAAATGCTCCCTCTATCATGGAAAGAGGGGGCAAGTTGCCAAGTATCATCACTGCAAAGAGTGACACGACAAACCATGTCATTTGCGTAAAGGTTATGGGAAACGGAAGTCTAAAATCATTGATAGAATACAGTACCTTTTCCACAGACCAGATACTGGTATAGCTTCGTATTTTCTTCATGTAATCAATCCTTTCATAAAAAATAGGGGTAGCTGATTGAGCCACCCCGTAAAATAGAAAATCTGCCAGTAGTAATGTACCGACAGATTTAATAGACGATTTCAAAAATCCCATGATTGGTTGAGATAAACGTTCCTGAAAGGTCTAAATCCCGACCATAGGCTTGATAATCAATATAGTTTTGAAGACTAGCTGGTACTTCGCCTAAAGCACCCGTTTCTTCAATGTAGTAGCGTGCCACGTCATACATATCATCACAATCGGAATGAATGATAATATCCTCTTGATGTTCGCTTAGTTCTTCAATGCTTGAAAAATGAGTGAGCAGAGCAGATAGCTCCGATTGTAATTCTTCGGGTAATTCCGATACCATTTCCCATAGTCGATTGAGTTCGCCAATGGAAGTGTATTCGTCAACCGTAAAGGGTAACTCGTAGTCATGAATGGCGTATTCCTCATATTCATCATTCAAGCCGATTTTCTCTTTGACTTCCTCAAAGTCAATGGGAAAGGTAAACCACGCACCGACCAATTCGCCCTCATTGTATTTGCCTAAATTCGCAATATAGACTTGCATATCGTCCATATATTCACGTCCTTTCTTTGTAGAGATTCAAAAATCCCTACCGCACTTCGTTTGGTGTACCATTCCTTTGCGGAACATAAGAAAACCACTTATATTCCACAAAAGAACGGTTTTATTTAAGCACCAATAATGCGATTGAATAGCTCTAGTAAAATGTCTTTTACTCCAGCAGCGTTGAAGACTAAGCCAACCGCAATAATCGCAATAATTAAAAAGCCAATCAGTTTGCTAAACTCACGCTTGAAGCCAAGATACAAGCCAATCACAACGATTGCTAAAAGCACCAGTGATTGAGCGTTTGATAGAAACCAGTTATAAAGGTTTTGTCCAAAATTCATAAAAATGTTCTCCTCTCTATATTCAATGAATTTGTATTTGAGTTATTTTTTTGGGGTATACACTTTCTGGTATGGATAGAGATTCCATGCCAGATTTTTTTATACAAAAAAGAGGACATTTGCTGTCCCCTCGTTATACAATCAATTCACCACAAAAATCATGAAAGAAGGTTAAACAAATGTCCCATAATGATTCTATCCTAAATATTCTTGGAATTAAAGATAAAAATATTAAAATTATTTCTGTTGAAGAAGCTGAACACAACAACGATTCTGTTAAAGAGTATATAACGCTAATAACAGCTACTCTTTCTTATCCGATTAATCGTTGTCGTAACTGTGGCTTTCCCACAGTTAATAAGGATGGCTTTCGCAAAACTCATGTACGACTGGCAAGTTTAAATGGGAGAAGATATGAACTAGAGCTTCGTAAACAACGCTATAAATGTAAATCATGCCATACTACTTTTGGTGCTATTACTAATTTAACCAAAGAAAATCAAACCTTATCCAGTGATCTCAAAAATCAAATCATGCTTTTAGCTCGTAAAGGCTTATCTGGTCAGCTTATTGCTGAAATGTGTCACTGCTCTCCTAGCAGTGTTCGTCGAACAATCTTAGAGCGCATGGAACCACACTATCGTGTGGCTAAGTTGCCTAAGCATCTATGTTTTGACGAGTTTCGTTCAATTAAGTCTGTGATGTCCTTTATCTGTTGTGACGCTGAAACCCACCAAATTGTCACAAAGTTACAGGATCGTCTATCACCTACCATTGTTGATTATTTTGAAAGTCGTTATTCAAAAGCCGAACGCGAATGCGTTCAATCAGTTGTAATTGATTTAAATGCTCAATATCAAAGTTTTATCTATCGCCTTTTCCCTAATGCCAATATCATTATTGATCGCTTCCACCTTGTACAATTAGCTGGTCGCGCTTTGGACAATTGTCGTATCTCTATCCTAAAGCAACTTGATAAACAGAGCCAAGAATATAAAATT
Organism: Streptococcus sp. k-378; assembly: GCF_013277505.1. Classification (NCBI taxonomy): domain Bacteria; kingdom Bacillati; phylum Bacillota; class Bacilli; order Lactobacillales; family Streptococcaceae; genus Streptococcus; species Streptococcus sp. k-378. Next base: position 9,173 of record NZ_VMNC01000007.1, read on the forward strand.
ATGAAGTCACATTGGAAGCTATTCCATAAAAAAGCTGAAGATCTTCACCCTGAAGAAGTAGTTTTTCTTCGCGGCGTTAAACAATATATGACTCGCCAAAATGCTGTTGATCTCATTACTAGTAAATTTTCCAAGTTCGCTGAAGTATACCAAACTTACCAAGATATCACGAAAGCCCTAAACGAGCGCAATAGTGAATTACTAGAGTCAACCATCTTAGACTACCAAAAAACCAATACAGAAATGGATACTGCTATTCAAACCCTTCGTCAAAACAGAAAATATGTCTTAAATAGCGCTAAATTTGAATACTCTAATGGTCCTTTAGAAGGCATCAATCGCAAAATCAAAACCCTAAAACGAACTTGTTATGGTTTTGCCAATCAAAAATTTTTCTTTTTAAGAATCGATTGTATTTTTTCGTAAAAAAATACCCCCTACATTTTCGTAGGAAGTATTTTTAGTCAACCATACCAGTTGACAGATATCCCACTTAGGACATTTTCCTACAAGGGGTCCCGAGCGCTTAGTGGGAATTTGTACCCCTTATCGATACAAATTCCCCGTAGGCGCTAGGGACCTCTTTAGCTTCTTGGAAGCTGTCAGTAGTATATCTAATAATTTATCTCCATTCCCTTTAGTAACGTGTAACTTTCCAAATTTAAAAAAGCGACTCATAGAATTATTTCCTCCCGTTAAATAATAGATAACTATTAAAAATAGACAATACTTGCTCATAAGTAATGGTACTTAAATTGTTTACTTTGGCGTGTTTCATTGCTTGATGAAACTGATTTTTAGTAAACAGTTGACGATATTCTCGATTGACCCATTTTGAAACAAAGTACGTATATAGCTTCCAATATTTATCTGGAACATCTGTGGTATGGCGGGTAAGTTTTATTAAGACACTGTTTACTTTTGGTTTAGGATGAAAGCATTCCGCTGGCAGCTTAAGCAATTGCTGAATCGAGACTTGAGTGTGCAAGAGCAACCCTAGTGTTCGGTGAATATCCAAGGTACGCTTGTAGAATCCTTCTTCAACAATCAGATAGATGTCAGACGCACGGCTTTCAAAAACCACTTTTTTAATAATTTGTGTGCTTAAATGGTAAGGAATATTCCCAACAATTTTATACCTCTGTTTGTTAGGGAATTGAAACTGTAGAATATCTTGGTGAATTAAAGTGACACGAGTATTCAGTTTTAATTTTTCTGACGATAAGTTGAATAGATGACTGTCTAATTCAATAGACGTTACCTGTTTACTTATTTTAGCCAGTTTCGTCGTTAAATGCCCTTTACCTGTTCCAATTTCGTAAACGGTATCGGTTTCTTTTAAATTCAATTGTTTTATTATTTGGTTGAGTACTTTTTCACTCGTTAAAAAGTTTTGAGAATATTTTATATTTTTGTTCATGTAATCTCTCCTGAAGTGATTACATCTATAAACAAATACAGAAGTTAAACGATTTGTTTGTAATTTTAGTTATCTGTTTAAAAAGTCATAAGATTAGTCACTGGTAGGAATTAATCTAACGTATTTATTTATCTGCGTAATCACTGTTTTTAGTCTGTTTCAAAACAGTAGATGTTTTATCTACATTACGCATTTGGAATACCAACATGACGAATCCCTCCTTCTTAATTACAAATTTTTAGCATCTAATTTAACTTCAATTCCTATTATACAAAATTTTAAGATAATGCACTATCAACACACTCTTAAGTTTGCTTCTAAGTCTTATTTCCATAACTTCTTTTACGTTTCCGCCATTCTTTGCTGTTTCGATTTTTATGATATGGTGCAAGTCAGCACGAACACGAACCGTCTTATCTCCCATTATATCTTTTTTTGGATATCTGTCAACTGGTATGGTTGACAGATATCCTTTTTTTGTTGTTATCACGTCCTGTTCTTTTACTGACTGTTGCTTCAAAATCTGCTTGTGTCGGTCTGTCAGTTTCGCATGGTCGAGAATGTCTTTTACAACCTGCGTCTGGTTGATTTCATCAAGTTTAATCGCAACCTTTAAGGTCGGGGCAACTTGATGAGATAGCCAGTTCAGCGTCCTTTGGAAGGAGTAAGGCTCTGGTTTTGTGGTTAGTTTTAATCGTTCACGATTGTTCCCAATAAACCAAGCCCATTCTTCATTCAGTTTCCAATCAGAACGAGGTTTGGAATCGTCTTTATCTACAAAACGGATATACCGATTGATAATTTTAAAGGCGGTATGCTCTGGATTGTCATAGACGAGTAAATCACGGACTGCATAATAGGCACGCTCATTTTTCAATCGAATCTCAAAACGGTTTTTTACTTCTGCGTCTTCAATGGGAATATCATTTTTCTTGTACTGCTCGTAGTCCTTTTCATAGATACAGAAATAAACTTCACTTTGTAATGAACCGATATAGAGGGTGTTTCCCATACATTCCTTTTCCTCTTTGCGTACCAGTTCGCCACTGCGATAGCTTTTAAAACTGCGGAAGACGGAGATACATTCTTCCTGTTGGCACTTTTCAGTGAGTACAGGGATATTTAAAATCCCTGTCTTATCGTTAATGGCAAGGTCAAGGCGTTTCATCACACCGCCAGCCACCAAAACGTCCATAAAGAACTCATACCAGCTTCTTTGTTGTGCCAGAAGATAGCTTTCAAATTGTCTGCACCCACGACCTTTCAATTCCACCAGAACTCCTTTGTCCAGTTCATGGGAGCAAAGGACGAATATGTCGCCTAAAGCATAATGCTCTGAATAAGAATAGAAACCATAGTCCTCATGAAGAAAATAGGACAGTTTCAGTTGTAAGATGTTTTCGACCACCTGCTGTACGTCTGTTGTCGGAAAGCGAATTCTTACATAATCAAACAGCATTTCAAGGGGAGCGTCGGGATTGAAGCGTTCCAGAGCTTCCCAAAGGGACTGCTGTAAATCCTCTGATGGCTTGACTTTTCCTGTTTCAATATCGCTTAGATACTGCCTTGTAATACCAGTCGCAACAGCTAAACGGTTTTGAGATAGTCCATAAGCCAAGCGTTTTTCTTTTAAATGCTGTAACCAAGTTTGTTCATTCAGTAAAAATCCCTCCAATCAAAAAGGCGTATGTCAACTTTTAAAGCCCATTTGACATACGCTGAAATTTTGTAAATCCCTTGTAACCAAAGGATTTTCTAATGTTTTTTTGACTGTTTCCTGTCGATTTGTACCCCCCTGTTAGATACGGGGGGTTAAGTGCTGGCGTGGCTATTGCCACACCAGCCAGCAAGATCAGTCCACACCTGCGACTTCCGCTTCGCACGTCGCCTGCGTGGACTGTCTGCTGTTGGATAACTTTTTAATTTCCTCCAAGAAATCATATCCTTTTGGTACAAGGGGAGTATAAAACTCTGATATGACACTTGTTCCTACATCAACATAGCCACGACCTTTGATTCGCTTTAAGAAGAAATCCTTTTGTACGTCACTGCCAAACATCATGCCATAGCCCATTTCAGACATACGACCTAAAGCCACTCTGAAATTAAACTGATCACGGATTCCGTCGCCTAAATATTTTGCGTCTGGACGTTGACAAGCCAGTATTAGAAAGAAGCCAGCTTGACGACCTAACATGACAATCTGTTTCAGCTTATTCATAACTGCGGTGTTTTCTTTTGTTCCCAGCATTTCCATGAAAGCGACGTATTCATCAAAGATTAAGAAGTGTGCCGGGAGACCTAAGTAAGCATAATTTTTGCCAGTCTTATAGTTCTTCATCTGCTTCATTTCCTCACTACGTTTCATCATTTCTTCATAGAATGTTTCAATGCAAGAAAGCAAGTCTTCTTTTCTATAGTAGACATTTGCCATCACAGAACCTAAGTCCGCAAGATCAGCATTTTTCGGGTCAAGAATATACAGTTTTGAATCTGTATGAAGCAAGGCTTCAATCAGTGTCAGTATAAAGTAAGTTTTACCGCCACCTGTACCACCAGCAATCAACATATGAGGGAGCTTATCATATTCCCACCATACGTTTTTCATTAAGCGAAGTTTACCATCTTTAGCTTCTACTTCATCAATAGAAATACGACTGGCTATGGTGTCATAGAGCAAAGTATATTCCACATAGGAATCCTTTAACTCTTTATCCGTCAGCTCACAGTACAAGCCACTCTCTAATTTCTTTTCCAAGTGTAAGAGTTGGTCTTGATATTTTCCCAGCGTGATTTCCACCCGTATCTGTATCAAGCCATTTTTAAGTCGATAATACATTTTAGGGAAGTAGGTTATCTTTTCCTTTGTACGACCAGCACTATCTTTAAAGAAACCCTCTGTTTTGACCTGTTCAGATTCATACCACTTGTTTTCAAGTATCATCTTTGCCAGTTTTTGACGGTGGTAAAGTTGTTTAACCGTATCATAGCGAACCCGTTTGAATACAAACGCTACCAGCAAGCAGATAAGAATTGCGACACTGAAACTGATAATTAAATAGGGAATGTCAATCTTATCTGCTTGTGATAGGTTAAAATCCTGCCAGTTGATCTGCTGGATTGTCTTCACATGAAACAGTCCGACAACCAGCAGGAAAACAGGCAGGAGTGACGCTATCGTAAAATGAAAGACTAAATCTTTACCAGATGGGCGAATCCTTTTACCACGCTGTTTCATGCGAAAAAGTCTCCTTTCTACCTAGCGACTATTTGTCTTGTGTCGGTTCTTTCTTTGCTTGTGGTTGAGCTTTGAATGAACTAGAATCCTTTGTCAGCACAATATCGTCTGCCTTGATATACCAGTCAACATCTGCTCCTTGATAGGTGGCAGTAGCAACGGTGTCCGCAATGGGATTGATAAGTTCCACCCGTGCGTTATAATCAAACTCTTTCAAAGGCACGCTGGCAGGAATACTTACTTGAATCATGCGTCCTTGTCCTTTGGATTTTAAGTCATAGGTACGTTCCTTGATTTCATCTGAAACCGACCCGTCTTCATTTTGGATTCTCACTTCACGACGTAGAGCAGAGAATTTCAATTCTCCAAAAGTCGTGTCTTTATCTAATACAATGCCATTTGCTAATCTCATCATTTTTCCTCTCTTTCTTTATTCTTTTATCATGTCGTCAGCATGTAAAAGGTAATTTGTAAAACCACGAGTGCCGATTTTGTAGCCCTCTGCGGTAATACGTGGATTGACTAACTTCACACGTTCCTCAAAGCCGAAATGTTTTTCGCCAGCTTCAGCAGGAAGCACCACCACAATATCATCTGCTCTTTGAACATCAGAATAGAGATTATAGCTTCTTGATAAGACAGTTAGCCGTCCGTTGATTCTTCGCTGAACGACTTTATCCTCGCCAGCAAATTCTAAATTGCCGAATGTTTTTTCCATGTTGGGAATCACAAATTTAAGTTCCATATTTTTACCTATCCTTTCTTTTTTATTGGCTGAATGAATGTTTGATGGTCTTAAAGAGTGGGGAACGACCTTTTGATTCTTGATTTTTTGTTTTCATAAGTTCACTTCCTTTCAAAATCGGGTAAAAAAATAGACACCTCATTTTTTGAAGTGTCTACCTATTAAATATTCAAATTTTATTGGAAGTATCTTTATATCTTCACTTTTCAAGGATAAATCGTCGTATCAAAGCTCATTCATAAGTAGTAAATTAGTAGTAAATTGAGTGGTTTTGACCTTGATAAAGTGTGATAAGTCCAGTTTTTATGCGGATAACTAGATTTTTATGCTATTTTTAAACATAAAAATAGTATCATAATACCCTTTAGCAATCATATAAATGATTTTAAGATAAGCTTCAGATTCTGGTAAATCGCGGTTTTCAATCTGAAAGATAAAATAATCTGCTTTTAATTTATCCTTTTCCTCTATCGCTTTAAAGAGTCCATTAATCAAAATGGTGTCAATACCAACTTTGTTACTAGGTAAAGAGCCTAATAAATCCGTCTTTTGTAACATCTCCCTAGAATATTTAAAATAGAGGGGCAGAGGAAACAAAGTAGAAATCGTTGAAAATAGTTCCAATTCATAATTTCCCCAGATGTCAATAGTAAAAAAATAGTCATAGAGAAAAGTCAGTTCTTCATCCGTTGCCCTTATTTTTGAATCAAAAAACACAAGAAGGCTTTTGATACGAATCATTTATAAAAGATAGCTTGTTTCACCACTTGATCTATACTTTTGAGTCGTCTCTTCATACAAGGAGTGTAGAGAATCAATCCCTTCTCTGTCATATAAATCCCAAAGATTTTCTTGAAAAGCCAAAACCTTTTTCTTAGAAAAACCACGTACCAAGTACATAAATTCATTCAAATCAGAGTGTATGTTATCTAAGGCAGTAATCAATTTCATAGAGGATAAATCTGCTTCTCCACGCTCAAATTTGCTCAGCATGGAATAAGTAAACTCTCCTCCCGTCGCCTCCTGTAGAGATACATTCCGGCTCTTTCTCAATTCTTTAAAAACTTCTCCCAGATTTTGCATATTGACTCCCCACAATTCTTAACTCTCTAACTCATAAAAGTAACGGTTGATAGCAACCAGTACAGAGAATTTTAAGTCTTGACTATAACGACAACTCCTATGAATGATGTACAGATTGCCTAGCTCTTTTTTATTTATGGCTCAATTTCTTAGTCAAGAAGTCTCCCAAGAATTGGATTGCAAAGATAATCAAAATGATAATGATGGTTGCCAAGATAGTCACATCGTGATTGTAGCGGTTAAATCCATAAGCGATGGCTACGTTACCAATACCACCAGCTCCAACCGCACCGGCCATAGCTGTTTCCCCAACAAGGGAAATCAAGGTCACAGTCGTCACACGAATCAAATCTGGAAGACCTTCTGATAGGTAAACACCTACGATATCCCAGAAGGTCGCTCCGCTCGCTTGAGCCGCCTCAATGACACCGCCATCCAATTCAGCCAAGACAACCTGCACCTGACGGGCAAAGAAGGCAAAGACTGCAAAAGATAGGGGTACGATAGCTGCATTTGGACCAATGCTTGTTCCTACGATTAGATGAGAGAAGGGTGACAAGACTGCCAAGAGAATAATAAAGGGAACCGCACGGAAAATAGAGGTGATTTTATCCAAAATCCAGAAAACAACTTTATTTTCCAAAACACCACCCGGCGCTGTCAAGACAAGGAAAAGGCCTGCCACTAGCCCCAAGAAACCTCCGATGATAAAGGACAGAACTGTCATATAAAGAGTTAGGTAGATGGCTGTTCCCCAGCCTGCTTGACCAGCCCAGCCCATTTTATAGACATTTGGCAAATAGGTTTGAATCAATGATTCCATCTTACTGTCCTCCCTTCAATACTTTTAGCTGTACGCCTGCTTGACGAATGGCTTCTTGGGCACCTGCCAACGCTGCTTTTTCACCTGACAAGACCACAACTAATTCTCCAACAGGAGTACCATCGAGAATTTCGATATTCCCATAGAGAATATTAGCCGTTACTTGGTAATGCTTGTACAACTCATTCAAAAGTGGCTCGTCTGTTGAAGCACCTGCATACTTGAGCTGTACCAAAATGCTATTTTCAGACAAGTATTCCACGATTTCTTGCTTCTCGATTTTGACCATGGCTTCGTCAATACCTGTGGCTGTTGAGATAAAGTCTTGAGTCAAAGGTTGTTTAGGGTCTGAGAAGATTTCAAGGACACTACCCTCTTCAATCAAATGTCCGTCCTGCATAACTGCTACACGGTTGGCAATGTCTTTGACAATCTGCATTTCATGCGTAATCAAGATAACTGTCAAGCCTAATTTTTGGTTTAAATCTTGCAACAAGGCCAAAATCTGCTTGGTTGTCTTCGGATCAAGGGCAGAAGTTGACTCGTCTGAAATCAAGATTTTTGGATCATTTGCCAAGGCACGCGCAATGGCCACACGCTGTTTTTGCCCTCCAGATAGCTGTGAAGGGTAATTTTCAGCACGGTCTGCCAAGCCAACCAAGTCCAACAACTTAGCTACTTTAGCCTTCTTTTCTTCCTTGCTGAGTCCAGAATGTTTAAGGGCAAAGGCTACATTCTCCTCTGCAGTCTTCTGGCTCATCAGATTGAAATGCTGGAAAATCATTCCAATATCCTGACGTTTACGACGCAACTGCTCTGCTGTCAAGGTCACCTTACCATCAAAAATCACATCGTCGTCAATGGTAATTTTCCCTGCAGATGGTTTTTGCAAGAGGTTAATTACCCGTACAAGGGTTGATTTCCCTGCTCCAGAATATCCAACGATTCCGTAGATATCCCCTTCTTGGATATGAATGGTCACATCCTTGACCGCTGTGATAGTTCTCTTCCTTTGGTGAAAAGTCACATCGATCTGATCTAACTTGATAATATCTCTACTCATAGCTTCTAATCAGCTCCTCTACTAATTCAATATGGGTGTAGTAATCGGCGATTCGCACGTTTTCATCTCCACCGTGATCTCGACTATTGGCATTTCCTAGACCGAAAGCCACCATTGGCACCTCTAGGGCATCAAAGACCGTATGCATAGGCCCTGTCCCCGCTGTCGTCGGCAAGACTGAAACGCCCTGTGGATAGAATTTCTTAGCCAACTCGATCACATTGAGAATGGCTGGCGCGCTCATATCGCTTCGATAGCTCATCTCTCCCAAGGTATAGTATAATTCTACCTTATCAAAGCCATTTTTGTCTAGCTGTTTCCGAATTTTTTCCAGAACATCATGCGGTTCTAAGCCCGGAACCAGACGAACCTCTAGCTTAGCGCTGGCTTCTGCAGGCAAAATAGTCTTAACACCCTGACCTTGATAACCAGACTGGATTCCTTCGATATTAAGGGCTGGCTCGAAAAAGAAACGTTTTAGAAAGGCCATCCGCTCCTCCTGTAAGAGAGGCAACTCCAATCCATAAATCCGACTAACTTCCTCTGGGTTTCGTTGACCATAAGTTTCTAGCAAGGCCATTTCTCGTTCATTTGGCTCTTGTACTTCTTCGTACAAGCCTTCAACCAAGATACGGCCATCTGCAGCGCGAAGAGACTGCAGGGCTTGAAGGAGATACCATGGAGCTGATTCCACAACCCCACCATAACTAGAATGGATATCGACATCCGCACTTTTTACCTTGGCATCAAAGGTCACAATCCCTTTATTTCCACCAGAAATTTCCAGCTGTTCCAAGGCATTTTTGGTTCCTTGTTCCCAGACCAACAAATCCGCCCCACGGAGTTTATCCGCATGTTTTTCCAGATACTTATCCAGGTCTGTCGAAGCCGATTCCTCCGCTCCCTCCATGATAAAACTGATATTGACAGGCAAATCATCATGGTCCTGCATATATTTTCTCAAAGCACTCAAACGAGCTGTGATATGACCCTTATCATCGTCAACCCCACGCCCATACATGAAGCCATTGCGCACCGAAAGAGTAAAAGGATCCTCTGTCCAGACCTGATCCCCATCCGCTGGCACAGTGTCATAGTGGTTATAGAAAATCAAGGTCTTAGCATCTGGGCGCGAACTCTTGAAATGCGCCATGACAAAAGGCGCCGTGTAAGTCTCATCAATCTCCACTTCAGCCCCCACACGCTTGAAAATCTCACCCAGATAGTTTGCGACTTCCTTAAGTCCAACCTGCTGGGCAAAGACCGACTTCTTAGAAATCAAGGTACGCAAAACCTCAAAATAATGCTGGGCTACATGATCCTTTTCAAATTTTTCAATCTGTTCTTGTTCACTAGGAAAAACCATATTCTCTCTACCTTTCTATGAACTACTCTTCCTGACAATCCATGCTCTATACAAAAGCAAGAGGTGGAATTCTCTCTCCCACCTCCCTGTTTCTTATTACCAAACTGGTTGATCCAAACCGTCTGATGTTTCTTCGATAACTTTTTTCACGTCATCTGTGTGGTAAGCTGCGATCACTTTCTTGATAGCATCAGCCTTTGGTGATGTTTCCCAATCTTTTTTCGCAACGATGATGTTGTACCATTGTTTTGAGTTTTCATCAGCTTGTTCTTTGAAAAGTGCTTTCTTGTAGTCCAATTTTGCTTCTGTAACGAAGGTATTGTTTACAACAGCAGCGTCAACTGATGATAATGAACGAGCTGTTTGGCTAGCGTCCAATTCAGTGATTTTCAAGTTCTTTGGATTTTCTTTGATGTTAGCAACTGTTGCAAGAGCAGTTCCTGAAACGTCCAATTTAATCAAGCCAGCTGATTGAAGCAAGTAAAGCGCACGGCTTTCGTTTGTAGCATCGTTCGGTACAGCGATTTCTCCGTTTGCTGGGATGTCTTCTACTTTAGTGTACTTGTTGTCACTTCCATTCAAACCTGAGTAAAGGCGGATTGGAGAGATGTAAGTATCAGCAATCGCTACAAGGTCTTTTCCGTTTTCTTTGTTCCAGTTGTTCAAGAAGTTGTAGTGTTGGAAAGCGTTCAAGTCTACTTCGCCATCAGCAGTTGCCTTGTTTGGTTGTGAGTAGTCTGTGAACTCTGTAAATTCCAAGGTAATTCCGTCTTTTTTAACCAATTCTTGAACTTTATCCCAACGAGCTTCTTCAGAACCGCTACGGTTAACAGTTGCGATTTTGATAGTTGTTGCATTGTCTGCTTTCTTTTCTGAGTTTCCGCAAGCTGCAAGAGCCAAACCTGCGACTGTAGCAAGGGCTGCTAGGCCAAGCCATTTTTTGATTTTCATGATTCTTTCTCCTTAAAAATAATACCGTACTAGTATCTCATACTTTGTTTTATTTCACAAATTGTTATTAGATAGTCAGATATATAGTTTAAAACTATATATCTAAGAACTGAGAAATCACCCATCTTATTCAGAATGGATGATTTCAAGAAATTATTTAATATCAGCCTCTGCTGGTAGGTAAGTGTCTCCGAAGAATTGTTTAGACAATTTTTCAAGCGTTCCGTCTTTGTAGAGTTCTTTAATGCGTTTGTCTACAAATGATTTCAACTCATCTTGACCTTGAGCAAGAAGCGGGTAAACGTACGGTTGTTGGTCGCTTGGAAGTTCAATGACTTTCAAGTTATCCAAACCTTGGTTCTTGATCACTGTTTCAACACCGATTTTATCAAAAATCTTATAGTCAAATTGGCCATCGCTCAAACGTACCATGATTTGTTGGAAGTCTGCCTTAGTATAGTTAAGGATAGTTGGGTTGTCCGGGTGTTCAGCGTTGTATGCTTCTAACTGCTTAGCTGAGGTAGTGGCTTGAACGACTTCCGTCGATTTTCCACCGATATCAGCGAGAGACTTGATACTAGAGTCATCTTTCTTCACTACAAGGACATTAGGGTTTTGGGCAATTGGTGCGGCATAAAGGTATTTTTCCGCACGTTCTTTAGTGTAGCTAAGATTGTTGACAGCCATATTGTAACGGTCAGCGTCAAGACCAGCAAAGACACCTGACCATTCTGTCTTTTCAAATTTGACATCATACTTGTCAGAGTCTTTAAAGATAGCGCGAACGACTTCAATCTCGTAACCAGTCAATTCGCCATTTTCTTCATAGATAAATGGTTTTGGCGAGCCATTGGTTGCAACGATGATTTCTTTCTTGCTAGCTGCTTCTCCCTCTTTCTTAGCACCACCTGAGCAAGCCGCAAGCACACCTGCAGCAACAAGAGCAAGGGCTGCAAGAGATGAGTATTTAACGATTTTTTTCATGTCATTTCCTCCAAAATAGAATACCTTATAATCTTAACAGAAAAAGACTATTTACGCCATTATATGATATCTATATCTGTGATAGGTTTTCTTTATGGCTGATTTATACTCAGTGAAAATCAAAGAGCAAACNNTCAAAACACTGTTTTGAGGTTGGAGATAAGACTGACGAAGTCAGTTACATATACCTACGGAAAGGCAAAGCTGACGTGGTTTGAAGAGATTTTCGAAGAGTATTAAAAGACCAAACGCAAGACTGCAATTAAGACCACTCCAAAGAGAACTGTTCCGACTAGATTGCGGTAGCGAAAGGCTACCCAAGCTGTTGGAAAGATGGATAAGAAGTCCAGCCATTTGATTTGAGGAAGACTCCCAACATTACCTGTCACTACGCTTGAAAGAATCAAAGCAAAGATAATAGAAACGGGCAAGAACTTCAAAAAATGCTCAACAATCGCAGGCAAGCCCTTATACTTGACCAAGATGAAAGGAATCATACGGGGAATCCAGGTCACAAGACCAGAGAAAATAACTGCTAATAAAAGATACTTACTGACCATCTAAAACCACCCCCATTGTACAACCTAGCAAGGTCGCAAACAGAACAGCTAGTGACTGAGACACCACTGTCAAGAGCAAAAAGAAGGACACCGCAACAACTGCTAGGATAATGAGCAGATTGCGGACAGGAATCCGTCTTTGCATAATCTGGAATTGCGAAGCAAAAATGCCGATGAACATCCCAACTAGGGCAAAATCCAAACCAAAGATTTCTGGATTTGGCAGCAGGCCACCTAGAGCCGTTCCGACCACTGTTCCCACAAACCAAGCTACATAGCTGTTGAGATTGTTTCCGTGCATCCACATCGGATTGACCTTATCTGTATGGGCCAATTCGCCCATCAAAACACCATAAGTCTCATCTGTCAAGATACTAGACATACCGATATTGTGCCAGATACTGGTATGACGGAAATAGGTTGACGCATGCAAGCTCAGCAAAAAGAGACGCAAATTGATCAAAAAAACCGTCATAGCAATAGCTGCCACAGGTGCTTGAACCGCAATTAGTGCCAGCATGGCAAACTGGGCACTCCCAGCATAAACAAAGAGGCTCATCAATCCCATCTCAACAGGTGTCACATAGGGAGCACCGATAATCCCACAGGCTAGGCCGATACTGACATAACCAAGGGCTGTTGGCATGGCTGCCTGCGCCCCCTCCCAAAATCCTTTTTCTTTCATCTTTCTCCTCATATTGTCTTAATAAATGGGCTGATAAGAATCCAGCCACAGCATGGACTATTATAACACATTCAGGAAAGAGAAAAAAGTCTGTTGATTGTAGCTATCATAAAAAGACTGGCAGTCCAGTCTCAAACATAAATTATAGAAATTCTTCACTAAATACTTTCACGAAGATTCAGAAGCATGACAAAGGCAACTAGAAGAAATAGCAATAAAACAAAGCTAACTGCCAGAGTTCCAAAGCTAGTAGCAATGGTTACCAAAGCTATTGTAAATAAGCTAGGTAAAACAACCGTAATGGCACCGATAGAAGATTGAACTGCTCCCATTGACTCCTCAGGTATTTGTTTAAAGACGAGTTCTTGCAATCTAGGAGAGAGAACACCTGCGAAAAAGGCATCCACGGCACTAAAGATGAGAATCCAGTCAAAACGAACTGTAGCAAATCCTACTAGAAGAAGCAACTGGATGACAAGTGAGGCATAGAGAGCTGTTTTGATAGAAATCATATTTTTCAGATAGCCACTTACAAGGCTTCCGACAATCAGGGCTGACAGTTCAAAAGTGGATAGCAAGGCAAGAGATTGACCTGTTTGTAAATTCAAAAAGGGTTGATTCCTCAAAAACAGAGTAGAAACAGGAACTGTAACATTTATCACTGCCTGACTAATAGAAATAATAAACAAAACCAAGAGCACCTTATTCATATTCCATATCAATTTCGATGATTGGAGCAAATGCTGGCAAAAGGATTTTACAGAGAGTCCTTCTTGATAGCTAATCGTTTTTTCTACTTTCAAGAGGTCAGTTTTTATGAAAAGGATACCTAAAAATGCGATTAAAAAGGTAAGAGCATTCAGTAAGGAAATAAACTGGATGGATAGAATACCTAGTAAGACTCCTCCTAAAATATTACTGATTGTTTTCACTAAACTAACAGTTGACTGTTTAAACCCAATAGCTTCTGCCAAATGGTCTTGCCCAATAATTCTAATGAAAATCGGAGTGAGCATGGTGCCTGAAAAATAACTCAATGTGTCAGACAAGAGGTTAATCAGACAAATAAAGGCTACTAGTACTAAGGAAAAGGACTGCCCTGAAAGTGATAAAGAAACGATAGAGTAAAGCAAAAATTTTGCAAAACTAATGACTGTGTATTTCAAGACACGATGATGTTGAAAATCCGCCAAAACTCCCAGAAAGATTTGTAGAACTTGGGGCAGGGTTTCTGAAATCGTGATAAGTAAAATCGCCAAAGGGGCAAAAGAGGCATCTGCCACATAATTCAAAAAGGCCAGATAAAAAATCGTATCCCCAAGTGTTGAAATCCACTGGTTGATGGTTAATTGCCTAAAATCTCTGTTTTGAAGAAATACTTTCATTATAACTCCTTTTTAAGTTCAAATGGGAATCTTTCCCCAGAAATAGACCGCGATACTACTCACAACCAAAATTACAGCAACGGTAAAATTTGACCAATGCCATTGTAGACTATATGCAGTCCAATAGGCCAATAAATGGACTTGGTTACTCTAAACAAGATGGCAAATATGAGGCCACCACCCATATATACAAAAAAGTCTGTTAAAACCCAACCGTGATTACTAATGTGCAAGACCCCAAATAAAATAGCAGAACCAAGTACATCTAGTCCCCATTTCTTTCCTTTTTCCAGAGCTGTCATCACCAATCCCCGATAAATCATGTCTTCAAAAATGGGACCTGCTATAACAGGATAGAAAAAATACATCAAAAATGCTGTAGCTCCTGTAAAAGTAGGAACATCCAGTTGATAAGCAATTTCATTTTTGGTAGGAGGGAAAAGAAAAAAGGTGACGAAATTCCAAACAACAAAAGCAAGCAGAGCTAGGAAGGAATAGAAAAGATAGGATCCTTTAAACTTTCTACTCTTGATTTTCTGCCATTTGCCTGACTTAACCATAGCAAAAAAAGCAATAAAAACGACAAGAAAATGCAACATCATATCCGACAGATAATAACCAAAGTCAGATAGAACAAGAGCAAAGTCGCTAGATAAAACCAGACCACTAAGGTACTGATAAGCAAGGACGAGTAGAATCGCTATAAAAAAGTAGTATCTTGAAGTTATCTTTCCCATTTTATTTTCTCCTATACTATGAAATAAAGACAGCCCCTACCCAAGAAAAAGGCAAGGACTTTGAATATCAATAATGGCGACGATTAACAGTGGAAGAATCATGGTTAAAATATTTCTCCCAGAAATTAGTGATTGACCAAGACGTTCCTAAACCTCCCCAACTACCACCTGGGATAACGGCATTATACCCAAGTTCCCCTCCATAAACTGTCTCCAACTCAGCTTCTGTCAATTCCATTGTTTCTGCAAATTGTAAATTTAACATCTTTTACACTCCTTCAATTATCTTCATTTGTAAACCACTTCTGCGACCTAGGATTTGCTTCAAATGTTTTACAAGGACAGTATAACACGGAAATTGGCTTATTTTAGAAAATCGCATATTTGATATTTTTTCTTATAGAAATTTCAGATTTGCGATTTTGGTGAATTTGATTACTTCTCTGGTATAATAAAGTTATTACTAACAAGGAGGGATATAATGATGAAGAAAAGAAAAATACAACTGATACTCCTGCTTATTTCGGAGTGGGTTATTGTCATCCCGTTTTTAACTAATCGATAAGCTCTTTGTATTGCTGCAAACGCAATTCAAAAAGGGCTGTCAATTGTGGATTTTCTAATACTTGCAGAGATTGGATAAAATTTTCAATCTCTTTTTGGTTGCTTCCCTTGGTTTGAAGAAAAATACTCATTTTCTTTAAAAATTGCCACGATACTTTCTCAAAAACATCGTACGGACGCAACATGCTCTCCAACTCGGCTTCGAAGATTGGGATGTATGAGAAAAGTTTTCGCTCCATGAGCTCTGATATAATATTCAGAAAGCCACTTTTCATATACAGTCTATTATGTACCAACTCTTTAAATTCTTTGGATTTTTCGAGTAAGGAGGTTGATAAAAAGATCAGATCTTGATTGCTCAAGAAGGGCATAGTATTGCAAAAGAGATAGAGTTCAAACCAGGTCCAAGACTCGATAGCATAGAGATAGGTGGTCAAAAACTCGCTATCCTCCTCTGCTAGTGGGTAGCTTTTATCTAGTGAGTGGATGGCATCTTTGATTACAATAGCATTCAAACGACGATAGGTCTCTGCCATCTGTTCTTGCTTGATTTTCTCCAATAGTTGCTCTAAGCCAGCGATATCTTGGTGGGCAAAGCGATCCACAACCTTTCGACCGATTCGCATATGTGGAGATTCTTGATAGTTGATGAGCTTGTGCCCAAACTCATCAAAGGTCACATTTATACCTTGGATGGCTAGGATCAACTTATCTGCAGACAGCATAGACTGTCCTAGTTCAAACTTGGATAGCTGAGAAGATGTTAGTCCAGCACAAGCCACATCTGACTGCTTGAGCTTTCTAGCCAGGCGCAGTTCCTTGTAAAATTCCCCCAATTCCATTTTTTCAATCATCCTACCACCTCCTAGCTTTTGCATATTATATCATTATTTGTGTTCATTTGTCAAAATATTCTGATAGTTAGAAAAAATAAAAAAGCCAGCCTTAAGCTGACTCTTTATTCTATGGTATCAAAAGCGAGGCTTGGTTTGGCATTGAGGTCCAAGTTTGCAAAGTTTTCTTTGTTCCACTCGCTGACACTGGCATAGGCAATCATACCTGCATTGTCTCCGCAGAGACGCAGAGGTGGAATGATGACATTGACATCTGTGATTTCAGTTGCTAGGCGTTCTCTGAGACCTTTATTGGCTGCCACGCCACCTGCCACGACAAGGGTTTTAACAGGGTATTTCTCCAAAGCCTTCTTGGTTTTAGCCATGAGAATATCCAGTACAGCTGCTTGGAAGGAAGCACACAAATCCTCTGTAGACAGACTTTCTCCCTTTTGCTCAGCATTGTGGTGAAGATTGATAAAGGCAGATTTCAAACCTGAGAATGAAAACTCCAGATTATCCTCCTTAATCATAGCACGTGGGAAATCATAAATATCCTGACCTTTATGAGCAAGTTCGTCAATCTCACGACCTGCAGGATAGGTCAAGCCCATGACACGGCCGACCTTATCATAGGCCTCCCCAACCGCGTCATCTCGCGTTTCCCCAACAATCTTGTAATCACCGGCCTCAGAAACATAAACTAACTCTGTATGTCCACCGCTGACCAAGAGGGCTAGCAAGGGAAAGTCCAAAGGCTCCACGCTCTGAGCCGCCATGAGGTGACCAGCCATGTGATTAACAGGAATCAGTGGAAGTCCATGCGCCCAAGCAAAGGCCTTAGCAGCTGACAAACCGACTAGTAAGGCTCCAACTAAGCCTGGTCCATAGGTAACCGCAACAGCTGTCACGTCCTCTTCGGTAATCCTTGCTTCTGCTAGTGCCTCCTCGATACAGGCTGTAATGACCTCGACATGGTGACGACTGGCTACTTCAGGTACTACGCCACCGAAACGTTTGTGACTCTCAATTTGACTAGCAATGACATTGGACAAGAGCTCATCGTCGTTTTTCAAGACGGCAACACTGGTCTCATCACAGGATGTCTCAAATGCTAAAATATATCTATCCTTCATCTATTTCTCTCTTCATGATGATGGCGTCCTCGACTGGGTCATGGTAGTAGGCCTTTCGCTCAGCGATGACTGCCATCTTTTCTTTCTTGTAAAATGCTTGCGCTCGATGATTTGACTTTCTGACTTCGAGGAAAATCTCCTTGTCTGTCGGCAATTGAGCAAACAAGGCTGACGCAATCCCCTGACCCTGATAGTCTCCTTTAACAGCGATTTGCAAGACTTCTGCCTCAAAGATATTTTCCTGCACAGCTAGAAATCCAATCACTTCTGCCCCATCATAGGCCAGAGCATACCAAGTCTGGTCTTGGAATAGGTCAGCTTGGATTTGTTCCAGCGTCCAAGGACTGACTGGGTAAACAGCTATCATAACAGCGTAGATGGCTTTAGCTAGATCAGGCTGCTGTTGGATTCGTTTGATTTCTATCATAGGCGTTTAATGTAAGACTCGCCAGACTCGGTGTGGTTCTTGAGCCAGTTTTCCTCTGCCTCAACACGTTTGAGGTAATTTGGCACAAAGTCGTGTAAGGAGTCTGCTTCCTTGTCCCAGGCCAAAAGAGCAAGATTGGCTGCATTAGGCAAGGTTTCTTTGTAATTAGTTCTTGATAAATGTTCTTGAATCTGCTCCACAAAGGGGACAACTTCTCCGACAAAGGTTACCTGACTAGCCCCCTTGATTAACTCAATCACTCGCTCAAAGGGCAGGTGTGCTTCTGGCATGACAGATTTGGCATTTTCATAAAATCCTGCATAAACATTGTTGCGACGCGCATCCATCAAAGGAACGAACAAGCCTTCTTGTTGGTAGGGCACCAGAGCCAAGAGACTCGACATACCAACCAACTCGATGTTTAGAGTGTGAGCTAAGGTTTTGGCAGTTGCCACCGCAATTCGCAAGCCTGTGTAGCTACCTGGCCCTTCCGCCACCACGATTCGATCCAAATCTTTGGGCGTCCAGTCCACACTCGCCATCAAAAAATCGATGGCAGGCATAAGGGTAATACTGTGATTTTTCTTAATATTAATCGTCGTCTCGGCAAGAACCTGCTTATCCTCTAAAATAGCGAGAGAAAGAGCCTTGCTAGACGTATCAAAAGCTAATACTTTCATAACACATTCCTATCTTTTTTCTGCTTACTATTATACTACAAAAGCTGGCACATGGGAATTTTCTTTATCCCCAAACAAGAGTGCCCTCACTTAACTAAAAATAATTTAAAAAAATGTTCACTTTTCCTTTTCTTTTACGAATATAAAAGTGAACAAGAAAAAAGGAGGAAAGTTCAATGACAAATTTTGACGTTCTTGACAATCAATTTTTATCCTTATCTGAAAATGAATTATCAGATATTGATGGCGGTCTCGCTCCCTTGGTTATCTTTGGAGTAGCAGTATCTTGGAAAGCTATTGCAGGTGGAACAGCACTTATAGGTTCTGGTTTGGCAGCTGGTTATTTTTTAGGAGGAGATTAATATGATGAAAGATTTGAACAACTATTGTGAAATTTCTACTAAGGAATTGCAAGAAATAAAGGGTGGCTTTGGTGTAGGTGTTGGTATCGCTTTATTTATGGCAGGTTATACCATTGGAAAAGACCTTCGTAAAAAGTTTGGTAAGTCATGCTAGATAAAAAACACATTTTTAGAAGGATAAATTTTATTATCTTTATCTCTTATAGTTTGCTCAGCATTCTCAATGATTTAAACATGACTACTATCCCTTTACCAATTGATCTATCTGTTTGTATTGTTTTATTTTTATGCTTCAACTCTATTTTTGAGCAGAACAATGACTCCCATAAAAATAATAAGCTCTGAAAATTCCATTGTCATGTCATTTTAGAAAAATGCAAAGACCACCTCATCTTGATAGATGGGGTGGAATTTTCGTGTCATAAATTTACTATCTTTTGCCACCAAACAAAAAGCCCCAGCATAAGCGGGGCATCTAAGCATTTAATCCAAAGTAAAATACAAACCAAACGACATAGGTTACAAGGAGGAGAAAAAGCGAGTAGAGAGTCACAAAGGTAATTTTCCACAAGAACTTGGTTTGTCGTCGTTCCAGTTTGGCAAATAGAAGATTCCCTCCATAAACGCAAGCAACAAAAACAATAAAAGCTACCAAGCGAGCTCCGATAGCAAAAGCAAATAAGTTATACATAGGGCAACCTCCTTAGTTTAAAATTATCTTAATAAGTAAAGTGAAATATTGCATAAGTATCCATTTTTAATATCGCAAATATATTTTTTAAAGACATAAACACATCTACAAGCGCCTATAAACAGAAACCTTAAAAGATAAGTTAAAACTTATAAAATAAGATTCTGTTCATAGACACCAATATTCATATCAACACTTTTACGTAACAACTCATATTTTACAAAAACTTAGTCTTATACGAATCTAGAAAATAGAGCCACAGCTGCTCTTGCATATGCTCCTTTAGTTGTATTCCAAGCATTATTTGCTACAATAGGAGATAATCTTATTAGGAATGCGGCATTGCAACTTCTATTATCTGCTAAAAATCCCTTAAAACACTTATCATGATAGAAACAAGCCATATCTAAATCATCAATAGCTGGAATAGAATATCCATTATTTCCCATAACCACAATAATTACCATAAGAGCCTATAGGAAAAAGAGAGCGATCCATTCTAGCCAAATCAGTTGACTCTCCGTTAGTCTCTATATCCGTTACGATTTCGTTTAAAACACGCCCTACCTCCAAAGCTTCATTATCTAAACCAAGCTCCTCTGCTTTATCTAATCTAACTACAGGGAAACCATGTTCATTCAATTCGGTAACTTTATCCAATTCAGAAGTATCTATAAAGTTAAACATAATATCAATAGCACTAAACAATATAGTTTCCGAATTATTTCCTTTCCAGCTTATACTATTTCTTTCTATTATTATAGCATATACTTTTTGATATTGCAAGCGTTTACCAAAGAAATCGTCCCATGACTTTCTCGTTTCCGTCTTTTACTAATTTTTCATTTTGTGGTATAATTGAAATAATTGTAACGAATCAAGGTCAATCTAGACACAAAATGGAATGAAATCAAGCAAATCTATGCTAAAAGTTTGGAATAAGCTGACCTGTAAAATAGAAAGGAACTATATGATTTACAAAGTTTTTTATCAAGAAACAAAAGAACGTAGCCCACGTCGTGAAACAACACGCGCACTATACCTAGACATCGATGCCAACTCAGAACTTGAGGGCCGTATCGCTGCTCGCCAACTTGTCGAAGAAAATCGCCCAGAGTACAATATCGAGTATATCGAACTCTTGTCTGACAAATTGCTAGATTACGAAAAAGAAACTGGCGCCTTCGAAATTACGGAGTTCTAATATGGCCTACACTCTTAAACCTGAAGAAGTCGGCGTTTTTGCCATCGGTGGTCTGGGAGAAATCGGGAAAAATACATACGGAATTGAATACCAAGATGAGATTATCATCGTCGATGCTGGGATTAAATTCCCAGAAGATGACTTGCTGGGTATCGACTATGTCATTCCTGACTACTCATACATCGTGGACAATATCGACCGCGTCAAGGCTGTTTTAATCACACACGGACACGAGGACCACATTGGTGGGATTCCGTTCCTGCTCAAGCAAGCAAATGTCCCTATCTATGCTGGACCACTTGCCTTGGCTTTGATCCGTGGGAAACTCGAAGAACACGGCCTCTTGCGCAACGCCAAACTTTACGAAATAAACCACAACACTGAGTTGACCTTTAAAAATCTCAAGGCAACTTTCTTTAGAACGACTCACTCTATTCCAGAGCCTTTGGGAATTGTCATTCATACTCCGCAAGGAAAAATCATCTGTACGGGCGACTTCAAGTTCGACTTTACTCCAGTTGGAGAACCTGCAGACTTGCATCGTATGGCTGCCCTTGGTGAAGAAGGCGTGCTTTGTCTTCTGTCTGACTCAACAAATGCAGAAGTGCCAACCTTTACCAACTCTGAAAAAGTCGTTGGTCAGTCCATCATGAAGATTATCCAAGGCATTGAAGGACGTATCATCTTTGCATCCTTTGCCTCAAATATCTTCCGTCTCCAGCAAGCAACTGAAGCTGCTGTTAAGACTGGACGTAAGATTGCGGTCTTTGGTCGTTCTATGGAAAAGGCCATTGTCAACGGAATCGACCTTGGCTACATCAAAGCTCCTAAGGGAACCTTTATCGAGCCAAATGAAATCAAAGACTACCCTGCTGGCGAGGTTCTGATCCTCTGTACAGGTAGTCAGGGCGAGCCTATGGCAGCCCTCTCTCGTATCGCCAACGGAACCCACCGTCAGGTACAACTCCAACCCGGTGATACCGTTATCTTCTCTTCAAGCCCAATCCCTGGAAATACGACTAGCGTCAACAAGCTGATTAACATCATTTCTGAAGCTGGTGTCGAAGTTATCCACGGTAAAGTGAACAATATCCATACATCTGGACACGGTGGCCAGCAAGAGCAAAAACTCATGCTCCGCTTGATTAAGCCAAAATACTTCATGCCTGTCCACGGTGAATACCGCATGCAAAAAGTCCACGCTGGACTAGCAGTGGATACTGGTGTTGAGAAGGACAATATCTTTATCATGAGTAATGGTGATGTGCTTGCCCTTACTGCTGACTCAGCTCGTATTGCAGGTCATTTCAACGCCCAAGACATCTATGTCGATGGAAATCGTATCGGTGAAATCGGCGCAGCTGTCCTCAAAGACCGTCGTGATCTATCTGAAGACGGTGTCGTTTTAGCAGTCGCAACTGTTGACTTCAAGTCGCAGATGATTCTATCTGGTCCAGACATCCTCAGCCGAGGCTTTGTCTACATGAGAGAGTCTGGCGACCTGATTCGCCAAAGCCAGCGTATCCTCTTCAATGCCATTCGTATCGCACTGAAAAACAAGGATGCTAGCGTGCAATCTGTCAATGGTGCCATTGTCAACGCTATTCGCCCCTTCCTCTATGAAAATACCGAACGTGAACCGATTATCATCCCGATGATCCTCACACCAGATGAAGAATAATACTCTTCGAAAATCTCTTCAAACCACGTCAGCTTCGCCTTGCCGTATATATGGTTACTGACTTCGT
>NZ_VMNC01000007.1:31875-40011 GCF_013277505.1 Streptococcus sp. k-378
CTTTGATTTTCATTGAGTACAAGTCAACAAAACAGCCCCGTCTTCGGAGCTGTTTTTCTCTATGCTTTCTTTTGAGATTAAAACTCAATGAAAATCAGACCAGAAGGCTAGGAAAATGCATAACTTGAGTTAGCTCCCATAGTTCGGGGAACTATGGGAGGTTGGAGATGAATCAAAGCCAAGCTTTGAACTCATTCGTAAGAAGCCGACGACGTATCATTTTGATTTTTGAAGAGTTTTAGAAATACTACGATTTTTACCTTCCAGATACACCATCAAAATAGAAATATCTGCTGGGTTTACTCCCGAAATACGGCTGGCTTGGCCGATGGTTTCTGGATTGATGAGTTTGAACTTCTGACGAGCTTCGGTTGCGATAGAATCAATGTCATCCCAATCAATATTGGCTGGAATGCGTTTTTCTTCCATGCGTTTCATCTTAGCAACCTGATCCATGGCTTTGGAAATATAGCCTTCGTATTTGATTTCTGTTTCAATCAATTCGATAATCTTATCATCCAAGTCCTCTGCAGCTGGTCCGATGAAGGCCACCACATCTTGGTAAGAAACTTCTGGACGACGAAGGAATTCCTTGGCTGTCACTGCATCTGTCAACGGCTTGAAGCCCATCTCCTCAACCTTGGCATTGGTTTCCTTGACTGGCTTAAGTTTGATGCTGTCGAGACGCTTCATCTCATTGTCAAATTGATTTTTCTTGATTTCAAAGCGAGTCCAGCGTTCATCATCCACAAGTCCAATCTCGCGTCCCATCTCGGTCAAACGCATATCAGCATTGTCATGACGGAGGATGAGACGGTATTCAGCACGGCTGGTCAAGAGACGGTAAGGTTCAATAGTTCCCTTGGTCACCAAGTCATCAATCATCACCCCAATATAACCGTCACTGCGCTTCAAAATCAACTCAGGTTTACCTTGGATTTTCAGAGCCGCATTGATCCCAGCGATAATCCCTTGACCTGCTGCTTCTTCGTAACCTGACGTTCCATTGGTCTGACCAGCTGTGAAAAGTCCGGAGATTTTCTTGGTTTCCAGAGTCGCACGCAACTGGTGTGGCAAGACCATGTCATACTCAATGGCATAACCTGTCCGCATCATTTCTGCATTTTCCAAACCTTTGATGGAATGAACCAAGTCACGCTGGACATCCTCAGGCAGACTGGTTGAAAGTCCTTGGACATAAACTTCCTCAGTATTGCGCCCTTCTGGCTCAAGGAAGAGTTGGTGACGTTCCTTGTCTGCAAAGCGCACAATCTTGTCCTCAATTGACGGACAGTAACGAGGTCCCACTCCCTTGACAACACCTGTAAACATAGGCGCACGGTGGAGGTTATTTTGGATAATTTCATGACTGGTACCATTGGTATAGGTCAACCAGCATGGCACCTGATCCTTGACATAATCCTCATCACGTGACGTGTATGAGAAGTGATTAGGCGCTTCATCTCCTGGCTGAATCTCGGTCACATCGTAGTTGATTGAAGAAGCCTTGACACGTGGAGGGGTTCCCGTCTTGAAACGACCGATTTCGAGGCCCAGTTCCTTGAGATTGTCAGCTAGGTTAATAGAAGCCAAGCTGTGGTTAGGACCTGATGAGTACTTGAGGTCTCCGATGATGATTTCCCCACGGAGGGCCGTCCCTGTCGTCACGATAACAGCCTTGGCAGCATACTCTTGATGGGTCGCTGTGCGAACACCGACAACCTTGCCGTCTTCCACCAAAATCTCATCAATCATGGTCTGACGAAGGGTTAGATTTTCTTGATTTTCAACCGTCTTGCGCATCTCCTTAGAGTAAAGCTCCTTGTCAGCCTGCGCACGAAGGGCACGGACAGCTGGCCCCTTCCCTGTGTTAAGCATCTTCATCTGGATGTAAGTCTTGTCAATGGTTTTGGCCATCTCGCCACCGAGGGCATCAACTTCACGCACGACAATCCCCTTGGCAGAACCACCGATAGAAGGATTACAAGGCATGAAAGCCAGCATTTCAATGTTGATAGTCGCAAGCAAAACCTTACAACCCATACGGCTAGCAGCCAAGGAAGCCTCGACCCCAGCGTGTCCCGCACCAATTACAATAATATCGTATTCTTCAGTAAAATTATATGTCATGTTTCTCTCCTATTCCTCAAGATGAATGTGTCTTAGTTGGCCGTCCCAATCTGGCAAGGCTGTTTTTAAAAAGGCTGGAACTAGATTGATACCCTCAAGCTTGTCTATGTCAATCCACTCACAGGGCTGCCTTTTCTCATCTTCCTGCATGGTCAATGGGGCATCTTCAAGCAAGTCCACCAGATAATGAAACTCAACGTTGTGATAGGAAATACCGTCCTGTTCAAAACGATTTTCAACAACAAAAGCTAGCTGTCCAGCTTGAGCTCTGACACCCAGTTCTTCCCTCACTTCACGGACTACCGCGTCTTCCGTGCTTTCATTGACTTGAATCGCACCGCCAATAGTATAATACTTGCCCTTATCTTTGGTAACTAGGAGCTTGCGATTTTGGAGAATCAAAGCTGTCGCCCGAACGCCAAAAACAGTATTTCCCACTTTTGTCCGAAAGTCTTGTTGAGTCATTCTTATCCTTTCCCTTAAACGACACAAAAACAGTCAAAACTCCAAAGAAGTGCAGGACAAAAAAGCCTGCAACATCCATGAGCTTTGACCATCATTTCTATTGCTTTTATTATTGTAGCAAATTGAGAAAATTTGTCAATCTAAATGTACTGACAAACTTGTCCATCGCGGTAAGCATTGTCAATCAAACCACCACCTAGACACTCTTCGCCATCGTAAAAGACAACTGCCTGTCCTGGTGTAATCGCGCGTTGTGGTTCCGCAAAGATGACCTCTGCCTTGTCTCCTTTGACATGGACGGTCACCTTAGAGTCAGGCTGACGGTAACGGAATTTAGCCGTACATTCTAGCGTAAACTCTTCTGGCATTTCACGAGTAAAGTGGACTTGACTGGCTTCTAGGCTAGTTGACATGAGCGAATCATGGTAGAATCCTTGTCCTACATAGAGAATATTCTTGCTTAGATCTTTTCCGACAACGAACCAAGGGGCATTGTCACCGCCGTGTTGCCCACCGATACCGAGTCCGCCACGCTGACCGATTGTATAGTACATAAGACCTGCATGCTCGCCCATATCGCGACCATCCACAGTCATCATGCGACCAGGCTGAGCTGGCAGGTAGTTGCTGAGGAAGTTTTTAAAGTTCTTTTCTCCGATAAAGCAAATCCCTGTCGAGTCTTTCTTCTTAGCAGTCGAAAGGCCTGCTTCTTCTGCTAGTTTTCGAACTTCAGGCTTTTCCAAATGTCCTAGTGGGAACATGGTTTTTTGAAGTTGTTCTTGCGAAAGTTGGCTGAGGAAATAGGTCTGGTCCTTGCCATTGTCCACGCCACGAAGCATGTGAACAGTGCCGTCCTCATCACGCGCCACTCGAGCATAATGCCCAGTCGCTACATAGTCTGCCCCCAAGGTCATGGCATAGTCCAAAAAGGCCTTGAACTTGATTTCCTTGTTGCACATAACGTCCGGATTTGGCGTGCGCCCTGCACGGTATTCCGCTAGGAAATACTCAAAAACGCGGTCCCAGTACTCTTTTTCAAAATTGACAGAGTAGTAAGGAATACCAATCTGGTCTGCCACCGCAGCCACATCCTTATAATCTTCGGTCGCCGTACAGACGCCGTTTTCATCTGTGTCATCCCAGTTCTTCATGAAGATACCGATCACATCGTAGCCCTGCTCCTTGAGCAAAAGAGCCGTCACCGACGAATCAACACCACCACTCATCCCCACAACAACACGTGTTTTAGAGTTATCACTCATGGTAAGTCTCCCATCTATTCGTTTATTTATACCCCTCAAAATTCTATTTACTATGACTTTCAATAGAATTTCTTCGAGTATAGTCTTTTCGTTTGCTTTTAGGACTAGGCAACGAGTCGCAGGCATAACTTGAGTTCGCTCAATTAGTCTGGGAGACTGATTGAGGTTATAAATCAGACAAGCTCAGCTTGAATCTCATTTCGAGTTAACGACGTAATAAAAGATAAACGAAATGACTAGTTCACGATTGAAGGTCGTGTGTGCTTTAACGATTGAAGGTCGCTTGAGCAGTATTCATTATAACATGCTTGGTTAGAGAAGACAAGGAAAGGAGCCAATCTTGACTCCTTTATTGAAGAAATTGTTTTAACCTTGTCCTTTCTTTTCTAAGCCGAAAATGAAATGGTAATCGATAAAGATGCCCATGATTGAATAGGCACATAAAATATCCTATACTTACCTTCCATTATTCCGTGATTGAATGTATTTAGCAACAATATAGATAAGAAAGGCAAACATGATTGCCAGATAGCTCACTATAAGGAAAACATGCTTAAAAATACTAGTATCAAATAAACTCACGATAGCTAATAATAGATTCATAATAAATACTATAGTCGCAAATAGTTGTACTTTTTTATCTTTCATAACTAGTCCCAGCCTAAATTACTTTCCAATATCCTACCGAAATTATAGCCGGTAATATAGCCTGACATATAACCTGTTGCTGCACCACAAGTAGCTAAAATGAATGCATAGCTAACTGTACCAATAACTGGTAAGGTTATTGTCCCTAGTGCTGCACCAGCTGCCGCTCCAGTTATAGCTCCTGCTATTCCGCTTGCGACACCACCTACACCTCCACAAAGCAAGGCAAGCCACCCTTCACCATCAAGATACATCATCTCTTCTTGCTCAATAGCAACATAGTTGTTTGGTAATACGAGTTCCATCAAAATTCTCTTTTTTATTAATCATGGTTAGGATAGTTTCCTAACAAGTGATTGTCGACTGTGTTTATAGTACTTAGTTACCTAGATAGCTTTCCTTTATCATGTCTGATTTTAAGCCGTTCTAAGATTTAATCCATATTTCTATTACTTGCTATTTTTAAATAATTCGTATTCCTTTTCCTTGATAAATGGAACTGAAAAATTAGAAAAAAGAAGTAAAACCGAAAACAAATAGCCTGCTTTTTGAATCACTAAAAGATATCCTAAAAATAAGTAAGCTATAACATCCAATGCGAAAAGAAAAAATATTCTCCTCTTCATTAAAGTACTTGTGTCAAATAATCTGATGAATAAAAATTTTATCGTGGTATCTACACAAATTTTTATCAAAAAGATAAGAGTTAGTACATGATTATCAACTGTAGCATAAAGAATAGATGGAAATATAGTTAATATAAAACTAGAAATCTCTAAATATTTTATCCAAGGAGATTGAGACACCTTGCTTCTAAACTGACTAATTTTCTTATATTCGTTAGTCAATTTAGTATCAAAATCTTTCCCAATTAAATGAAAAATTATCAACTCTGTAATAAAAACACTTATTAATACAATATAAGTCGAAAAGCTTTCTGGGAATAACTTATTGATTAAAATGGGGAAACTGATTAACAGAATCGAATTTATAACTAGACAGATAGATACTATTTTATTTTTCACAGAATATAGAGGTAGTGATACTATTGAGTAGATAAAAGATAAAAAAATAAGCAAAAAATACTCCGTGTCATTTATAATCGTCCTGAATGATAAAAATATATACATCCAACATACGATAATATGTATTTTACGAATTTTATCTACATTACTCATCTTACTGTCTCCGATATGAAGCCATCCCAAGGATAAAAATTACCACTAATATTATAACCTTCATTAAGAGAACAGTCTCTAATATAGTAGACTCCCCTTCCTATCACTCCAGCTATATCATATTTGTTATCGATTTAAAAAAATTTTTGCATAAACTATCATTGCTATGGTTAAAAGCAAAAATATTAAATTAATCATAATGATTAATTTCTTTAGTTCCTCACCAACATGATCATATGCTAAAAAAGTTACAGAGGAAATGAGTAGAAATACTAAAAATACAATAACAAAAATTTTTTCAATTTTCATATCCATTTTACAATTACCATAAAGCGTTTAAGTTTGGATCTCTTCGATTAATATCATTATTTGCCCAAATGGTTGTGATGGCATCACCAATTGACATCCAAGCTGCAAATCCGTTAATAGCAGAAGTTGCAAAACCTGCAACTCTATTCGCAACCCGTACTCCAACATATCTTGCTGCAGCTCCAGCTACTGCACTCGTAACCCATCGTAAACCATGCTTACGGACATAATTTTTAACCAAACTGATAGCTCCTCCGCCTAGAACACCATTGAAAGCTATATTAATGGCTACTGCAACTGGCCACCTTGGAATAGAAAATCCCCCATCAAGATACATCATCTCTTCTTCATCAATCACAACATAATTATTTGGTAATACAAGTTCCATTTGTTTTCTCCTTTTTTATTAAGCATGGTTAGGATAGCTTCCTAACAGGTAATCGTCGACTTTGTTTATAGCACTTAGTTACCTATATAATATAGGTTTCTTTATCATAGACAATCCGCACCTCAACTCTTCTCCAATCAGATATCTTACAAAAAGCTATGGATGCTTTCCACCATAAAACAGTCAATATTAATGATTACGTATTCACTAACACAAAATTTATTTTTTTTGACTTAGTAACGCAATTCCAATTAGCAATACACCTAATATAAATAAAAGTATTTCCCAAAATTTATTCTCAGTTTTAATAAGTGGAATAAGATACATACTGACTAATATGGAACTTGCCCCTATAATGGCAAATATTATTCTGGTTTTATCACTTAGTTGAATCATGTTATATCCCACCAACCATTTCTTGGATATTTATCCCCAGAATCCAACCAGTTTGCAAGCATACCTCCCACGCTTAAACCACCGGATTGAAGAATAAATCCAACAACTGTTCCAGAAATTCTATTAGCCGCTTGTACCCCCACGAAGCTTATTAACGTTCCCCTAAGTTTCCTTGTAAAAGTTTGTCTTCCAACTGCTTTAATGGCTGCTCTAAATAAAGCAATACCACCTCCACCACCCATGAAATAAGCCAGGGTTGCATTTACTTCAGCGTTTATCCCAAAAGAAAGTACTCCGTTATGTATGGACAATCCCCCATCAAGATACATCATCTCTTCTTCATCAATCACAACATAATTATTTGGTAATACAAGTTCCATTTGTTTTCTCCTTTTTATTAAGCATGGTTAGGATGGTTTCCTAACAAGTGATCGCAGGCTTTGTTTAGTTACCTAAATTAGACTTCCTTCCTTTATCTTATTTTAAATATTTAAAACCAGTTACTGCTTGAAGCTTAACAGTTTACTTAATTCAAATAACAGCTAATCACTGATTCCCTGATTTTATCAAATATACTAATAACAACAATTGTGATACGATCATCATTATAAGAACAACATTTAACGAATCAAAGTTTTTCCGAGATAATAATAAAGCAACAGCAAGCAGTATTATTACTAAAGATTGAATAACTACTATTACTCTTAACATTTTATCCTCCACTAACAACTCAAGCTCCCTTACATTATATCGACCAGCCCCATGGAAAGATTATAGTTAGACTAATCAATGATATAATACATACTAGAATACAAAATATTTTTTTATTCATACTTTTTCTCCTATCTTTATTTTCTACCTACATAGTACCTCTTATTAAGCTCATTTCAAAATTACGTTAACTTTTTTCACGAAAAGGAGAAAATTATGCGTTATGATTATGGATAGCGCTTTCAAATTTTTAAACTCCTATCCCATCCTTTTATCTATATTATGAGCGAAAATATAATAACTGTCAAGTAACTAAAGTGAATTTTATAAAAAAATTACAAGCCAAATTTGTAAAGTTTACACTAAGCCGCTAGGGCAATCGTCTATCAGAATGTCCGTTTATTTGTCAATAATCCGAGAAAATCTTGCAACGCTTAGAAGTCTATAAAAACTATCAACATTTATATGACTTGCGAATAGCAATCCTGATCAACCTTTCCACACTCTATCTATACAATCAAGATAAAAACATGTGTAAGCAAATCTGCTACACTTTACTAGAGGACGCCAAGAATAAGAAAAGCTACGATAGGCTGGCTATCTGCTATGTCCGTATTGGGATTTGTACAGACGATTCTAAACTTATCCA
>NZ_VMNC01000070.1:0-33447 GCF_013277505.1 Streptococcus sp. k-378
AGATGTTTTTTGATTTTAGTCCAGTATTATATTAAACTTGATTAATCAACTATTGATAAATCAATAGAAAGGAGGAAGAAATGATAGAGATTCAAGATTTACTGTATCAACTCCGCTTGTCTGAGCAAGCGAGTACGCAATTGTTTGAAAAAAGGCTTGGGATTAGTTTGACACGGTATCAGATTTTATTATTTTTGTTGAAGCATTCCCCTTGTAATCAAATAGCGGTTCAGGAGCGTTTGAAGATTGATCAGGCTGCTTTGACACGGCATTTTAAGATTTTAGAAAAGGAAGGTTTGGTGGAGCGTCATCGTAATCCTGAAAATCAGCGAGAAGTCTTGGTAGAGGCTACGAAGTATGCCAAGGAGCAGTTAGTGATGAATCCACCTCTGCAGCATATCAAGGTTAAGAAAGAGATGGAAAGTATCTTAACAGAGTCTGAGAGAACAGAATTCAGCCGTTTATTAAACAAATTGGTTTTGAGCATTGAAAATATAGAAATTTAAGGAGAAATAGATGTCAATTATTACAATTATTTTAGCAACAATCGTTGCTTTGGAGCATTTTTACATTTTTTATTTGGAAAGTATTGCAACGCAATCAGAAGCGACTAGTCGTGTCTTTAACATGGACAGGGAAGAACTAGCTCGTCCGTCGGTAAGTTCACTGTTTAAAAATCAAGGGATTTATAATGCTCTGCTAGGAGTCTTTCTCCTGTATGGGATTTATTTCTCACAGAATTTAGAAATTGTGACTATTTTTGTTTTATTTGTGATTGGTGCTGCGGCTTATGGCTCTCTCACAGCAGATAAGAAAATTATTTTGAAGCAAGGTGAGCCAGCTATTTTAGCCTTGATTAGTATTTTTCTCTTTAAATAAGTTCAAAGGTCAATCTTAGTCTCGCTAGTCCTTTTCACTCCGGAATAAGGGAAATATGTTATACTTGTTTTTAAGAAAAAGTCTCATTGAATTTGTTTTGAGGAGTTAGAAATGAAAGTATTAGTGACAGGTTTTGAGCCCTTTGGAGGGGAAAAGGTTAATCCAGCTTTGGAGGCCATTAAAGGTTTACCAGCTGAAATCCATGGTGCTGAGGTCCGTTGGTTAGAAGTGCCAACAGTCTTTCACAAATCGGCTCAAGTATTGGAAGAAGAGATGAACCGCTATCAACCTGACTTTGTCTTTTGTATTGGCCAAGCAGGTGGAAGATCTAGCTTGACGCCTGAACGAGTGGCTATAAATCAAGACGATGCACGCATTCCTGATAATGATGGTAATCAACCGATTGACCTTTCCATTCGCCAAGACGGTGCTTCAGCCTACTTTAGTAGTTTACCGATTAAAGCGATTGTTCAAGCTATAAAAAAAGAGGGCTTGCCGGCCTCTGTTTCCAATACGGCAGGGACTTTTGTCTGCAACCATTTGATGTATCAGGCCCTCTATTTGGTAGAAAAGAAATTTCCACATGTTAAGGCAGGTTTTATGCATATTCCTTATATGATGGAACAGGTGGTGAATCGACCTACAACTCCAGCTATGAGTTTAGTGGATATTAGGCGAGGGATAGAAGCGGCAATCGGCGCCATTATAGAACATGGAGATCAGGATCTCAAGTTGGTAGGCGGAGAAACTCATTGATAGAAAAAAGCTTGAGGGAAAGCCTTCAAGCTTTTGGACGTTTTCGAGCCAATACTGCTCGGTAAAAAATCATTTTATTAATTAATTTGAATGTAGGGTAGGAGTGAAAAACTAGCCCTACCAGGGGTAGTTTAGTTGGTATTTTTTACTAAGTGCTGCTCTAAGTACTGCTCTATAAAAGCTGATTTTAGTACATTGGATATAAGGTAGGAGTAAAAAACTAGCAATGCCAAAGGTAATCCAATTGAGGAAGTACCAAGGAAGAAGCTGTAAATCTAGGACAAAGTGCTGGAACTTGTAGCCCTTCATAAAGGAACGGCTAGTTTTTAGGATTCGTCTTGGTGAGGCCTGTCCTAAGTCTAGACTATAACAGAGAAGAAATTCCACCTGTGAATAGGCATAATACTGTGGAATATAGAGGATATTTCCTACAATGATCAAGATGAGACTTGCAAGAAAGTAGAGTCCAAAGACCATGAGGAAACGCTCGGTTTCAACTGATGAGAGATCTAGATTTGGAAACTCAGGATGTAGGGTGACGAATTTTTTGGCTAAAAAGCTACTATAAAAGAGGAAGTAAATCCCAAGTAAATTAGGGATACTCCATAAAAAGAGATAGAAACGTTTGAGAAGTAGGGTCAAAAAGGTTTGAGAAAAGCGCTCCTCATCAAAGAGAGCTAGGCTGTTTTTTACAGATGGCTCCGTTTTAGAATCTTTCATGAGTGTCAGTGTTGCATAGACGGAACTGGTCAAAAGAATAGTCCCGATAAAGGAGACTAGTAGAGGAAAGAGGTAGGCTTGAAGTATTTGACCAAGTATGCTGAAAAATGGCTGTTCTAAAACAGTCACGTGGATCCGAGATAAGGGATTAAGAAAGCCAGACAATATGACCAGCATACTGGGAAGGATATAGAGGAGAAAGAGACGGGGGGTGTCAGCCTGAAAATGTTTTGACTCCTGACGAATTGTTTTTAAATCAATTTTTGGATAGTTCATTCTCTTATTATACCATAGTTCGTGACAGTTCCAGCTTTTTTTGATAAAATCATACAGTATGCCCTTGGGTACAAAGTATGAACTGGGACTGTCTTTCCCAGCTTCGGAGGTAAAAAATGTCAGATTCACCAATCAAATACCGTTTGATTAAGAAAGAAAAACATACAGGAGCTCGTCTGGGAGAAATCATCACTCCCCACGGCACCTTCCCAACACCTATGTTTATGCCAGTTGGGACTCAAGCCACTGTCAAAACTCAGTCGCCTGAAGAATTGAAGGAGATGGGTTCGGGAATTATCCTGTCAAACACCTATCATCTCTGGCTTCGTCCTGGAGATGAACTTATTGCTCGCGCAGGTGGTCTCCACAAGTTCATGAATTGGGACCAGCCTATCTTGACAGATAGTGGTGGTTTTCAGGTTTATTCCTTAGCAGATAGCCGTAATATCACAGAAGAAGGAGTAACCTTTAAAAACCATCTCAATGGTTCCAAGATGTTCCTATCGCCAGAAAAAGCTATCTCTATTCAGAATAATCTGGGCTCAGACATCATGATGTCCTTTGACGAATGTCCTCAGTTTTATCAACCTTACGATTACGTTAAGAAATCAATCGAGCGTACCAGTCGTTGGGCTGAGCGTGGTTTGAAGGCTCACCGTCGTCCGCATGACCAAGGGTTATTTGGGATTGTGCAGGGGGCAGGATTTGAAGACCTGCGTCGCCAATCGGCTCATGACCTTGTCAGCATGGATTTCCCAGGCTACTCTATCGGTGGTTTGGCAGTGGGAGAAACCCACGAAGAGATGAATGCGGTCTTGGACTTTACAACTCAACTGCTACCTGAAAACAAACCTCGCTATTTGATGGGTGTGGGAGCGCCAGATAGCTTAATCGATGGGGTGATTCGTGGGGTGGATATGTTTGACTGTGTCTTGCCGACTCGTATCGCTCGTAATGGGACTTGTATGACCAGTCAGGGACGTTTGGTTGTCAAAAATGCTCAGTTTGCTGAGGATTTTACGCCACTGGATCCTGAGTGTGATTGCTACACATGTAAGAACTATACACGCGCCTACCTTCGTCACCTCCTCAAAGCCGATGAAACTTTCGGTATCCGCTTGACTAGCTATCACAATCTTTACTTCTTGCTTAACCTGATGAAGCAAGTGCGACAAGCCATCATGGATGACAATCTCTTGGAATTCCGTGAGTATTTTGTGGAAAAATATGGCTATAATAAGTCAGGTCGTAATTTCTAAAATGGAATTGATATAAGCTAAAAATCCTAAGTTTTCTCTTGGGATTTTTCTTCTTTTTTTGATAGAATAAAGTGTACAATGAAAGGAAGAATAAACTCGTATGCGCATTAAATGGTTTTCCTTGATTAGGATTACAGGTTTACTACTGGTACTCTTGTATCACTTCTTTCAGACGATCTTTCCTGGAGGATTTTTCGGGGTAGATGTCTTTTTCACATTTTCAGGTTTCCTGATTACAGCTCTACTCATTGAAGAATTTTCTAAAAACCATGAGATTGATTTGATAGGATTTTTTAGAAGACGCTTTTATCGGATTGTGCCACCTGTGGTTTTGATGGTCTTGGTGACCATGCCTTTTACTTTCTTGGTTCGCCAAGACTATGTTGCTGGAATTGGTGGCCAGATTGCGAGCGTCTTAGGCTTTATGACCAACTTCTATGAACTCCTAACAGGTGGGAGTTATGAATCTCAGTTCATTCCTCATTTGTTTGTTCATAATTGGAGTTTGGCAGTTGAGGTTCACTACTATATTCTTTGGGGATTGGCAGTTTGGTTCTTATCCAAACAAGCTAAATCAAATGGTCAGTTGAAGGGGATGGTCTTTCTCTTATCTGCTGTTGCCTTCTTGATCAGTTTCTTCTCCATGTTTATTGGTAGTTTTCTAGTGACCTCTTATTCCTCTGTTTATTTCTCCAGTTTAACTCATGTCTATCCATTCTTTTTGGGAAGTATGTTAGCAACTATTGTAGGTGTTCGTCAGACGACTTCCCTCGTCAAGCAGTTGGATAAAATCTGGGATTTACGAAAGACTTTGGTAGTTTTTGGAGGAGGCTTTGGTTTCCTAGTTCTTTTGACTTTCTTTGTCAAATTCACTTATCTTTTTGCCTATCTTATCGGCTTCTTGCTTGCCAGTCTTGCAGCTCTTGCCATGATTCTGGCGGCGCGTGTCTTACATGAAAAGACACATCATATACAAGAGCCAAAGATGATTAGTTTTTTAGCGGATACTAGCTATGCAGTTTATCTCTTCCATTGGCCTTTCTACATCATTTTTTCACAGTTGACCTCAAATCTTCTTGCTGTGTTATTAACTTTGATTTTTTCTTATGGATTTGCCAGTCTTTCATTTTATGTATTGGAACCTTGGATTGCAGGCAAGAACACACCTATTTTACAAACTCTTCGTCCCCTGCCTTATATTCACACAATTCTTGCAACAAGTACGGGAATCTTGGCCTTCATTGTCTTCTTAGTGACTTTGTTGGCACCACAAGTGGGAGCGTTTGAGACAGACTTAACTGTCAATGGCTTGAAGCAAGCTGCTAGTAATATTGCCCAAACAAAAGTGATGGCAGAACGAGCAGAAGCTGATAGTTTAGGAATTGCTGATGGCACTATGTTAATTGGTGACTCGGTGGCTTTAAGGGCAAATACAGCCCTGCAGACAGCTCTTCCTGGAGCACAAATTAACGCGCAGGTCAGCAGAACAACCAAGACTGCCAATGAAATCATGATAAACAATAGCCAAAATAAATTTTTACCTAAGATGGTGGTCATTGCGACTGGGGTAAATAATCCTGAAAATTACAAGGAAGACTGGGACAGTATCGTGAAAAATCTTCCTAAGGGCCACCATATGGTTTTGGTGACTCCTTATGAGGGAGATAAGACAAAAGAGACCTATGCCATCGTTGAGAAGGCTGCTGCCTATATGAGAGAATTGGCAGAGAAGACACCTTACATCACGATAGCAGATTGGAATCAAGTTGCGAAAGAGCATCCAGAAATTTGGGCAGGAACAGACCAAGTCCATTTCGGAAGTGACACTAGCACTATTGAAGCAGGAGCAAAATTGTATGCAGATACGATTGCCACAGCCTTGAAGACAGCTCAAGACAAGCCAGTCAAATCAAAATAACGTGTATTAAAAAGAGAAGAGTTGGAGAAATCCAACTCTTTTAAAATATCGCATCTCTGTGCCTTTCTTGTGTTTGTGGTTGAACAACAAGTATAACACAGAGGTGTTTTCTTATGCCTACACTTTCAGCTAGTTGAACCATCTAATTTTTAGGAGGGCTGGGTGGCTAACTTCATTATAGAACTTTCATTTAGTAAATCGAACGTGAAAATGTCCCATTTGATAAAATAGTCGTATGAAAAGTATCCAACTGAATATGAATGAAACGAAAAAATATCTTGTAATAAAAGCTATAGACCAAAGAAAGAAAACAAAGAATCGAGCCTGTGTCGAACTGAATCTTTCTGAAAGACAAATCAATCGTCTGCTACTAGCCTATCAACAGAAAGGAAAAGAAGCCTTCAGACACGGAAACAGAAATCGAAAACCAAAACATGCAATCCCTGATGAAATCAAAGAACGTGTCCTAAAGAAATACCTCTCCTATGAAACATATAAACCAAATGTCCTTCATTTCTGTGAATTACTAGCTGAAGAAGAGGGAATTCAGCTCTCTGATACAACTGTTAGAAAAATACTCTATAAGGAAAACATCCTCTCTCCCAAGTCTCACAGAAAGACAAAGAAGAGACTAAGAAAACAAGCTAAACTGAGCCTGGAACAACTCGTAAACGCTCCAAGTTGGTCTACTGCCCAAGTAAAATTTATACTAAACAGAAATTAAAAAACAAATTAGAAGACTTGGATTGCACAGCTCAAAATACTGATTTTAGAAAGTGGAATACTAATTAATGGAGTTGTAACAAATAGTTGACATGTTTGTTGCTTTTTGACTTCAAAGGAGTATTACTGGATTTTCTCCTCAAATTAGACTTTTGCCCAGACTCTTCTCTCTTATGCTTGATAACGTTTCACACCATCTAGATAGGTTGCTACCAATTCCAAATCTTTGTCTAAAACAATAAAATCTGCATCATAACCTTCACGAATTTGTCCACAGACGTCATCGATGTGAACGGATTTAGCTGGGTTGAAGCTGGCCATCATGACTGCTTCATGCGGATTCGCAATTCCCCATTCGACCACATTCTTCACACCATCTTTGAGTTTGAGGATAGAACCTGCCAAGTTACCTGTCGATTTGAGGCGTGCAGTTCCATTTGCAACGACAACTGGGAATTCTCCCAACATATAGTCACCGTCTTCCAATCCACCAGCTGTCATACAGTCTGTAATAAGAGCAATGTTTTCTGTCCCTTTTTGTTTGATAAGAATTTCGCAGGCTTTTGGATCTACGTGATGGCCATCACAGATCAACTCTGCATAGGTATGAGGTAATTGATACATGGCTCCAACCATACCCAGTTCGCGGTGAGTCAACCCACGCATTCCATTGTAGGCGTGTACCCAAACACTCGCTCCAGCATCGACTGCTTTTTTAGCTTCATCAAAAGTCGCGTTTGAGTGCCCAAGAGCAACCATTACACCTTCTCCGGTGATAGTCCGTACAAAGTCTTCTACACCTTCACGCTCTGGCGCAAGAGCAATTTTATTTAGCAAGCCATTTGCTGCTTTTTGCCAAGCACGAAACTCATCCATGCGAGGATCTTTCATGTAGGCAGGGTTTTGAGCCCCCTTGTATTTCTCTGTGAAATAAGGCCCTTCAAAATAAATTCCACGAATTTTCGCGCCACTTGCTTCTTGATAACGAGCACCGATATTTTCAGTTACCGCAAGCAATTGCTCATAAGTCGATGTCAAAGTTGTTGGCAAGAAGCTCGTTACCCCCATGCTGAGGAGTCCTTCACTCATAGTATGAAGCGTTCCTTCGATATTATTATCCATAACATCCACACCGCCAAATCCATGAATGTGGGTATCCACAAGTCCTGGAGCAATGCTATAACCTGTATAGTCAATCACCTCAGCTCCTTCAGGAATCTGCTCTACATGTTTTCCAAACTTGCCGTCCACAAGTTCCAAGTAACCACCTCGACGAACTCCGTGTGGGTAGAAAAACTGATCCGCTTTAATATAGTTAGGCATAATGTTAACCTCCTTAAAAAATTGATTCTACAATTTATTATGTCAATTACATTATAAACCTTTCTTTTTTATTTGTAAATGGTATAGACCTATTTTCTGAAGATATTTTAAAAGCGATATTTCACGTTCGAATCACAACACATCTAAATAAATAAGAAAGAGCAGTTGAAAAATTACTGCTTTTTTGTTACACTAGATAGAAAGACTGTAAAGGATAATTTGGCTTTTTGTCATTATTCTAGAGAAATGTTATTTCACAGACTGACTAAAAGGAGACACAATGGCAGACCGAGGCTTACTAATCGTTTTTTCTGGTCCTTCAGGGGTTGGAAAAGGAACGGTTAGAAGAGAGATTTTTGAGAGTTCTGAAAACCAATTTCAATATTCTGTATCGATGACGACACGCGCACAACGTCCTGGAGAAGTGGACGGTGGTGACTATTTCTTCCGTACTCGCGAAGAGTTTGAAGAGTTGATTCGTCAAGGACAGATGTTGGAATATGCAGAATATGTCGGCAACTACTATGGAACCCCTTTGACCTACGTCAATGAAACCTTGGACAAGGGAATTGATGTTTTCCTTGAAATTGAGGTTCAGGGCGCTCTTCAGGTCAAGAAAAAGGTTCCAGATGCTGTCTTTATCTTCCTGACACCACCGGATTTGGATGAATTGCAAGATCGTTTAGTAGGTCGTGGAACAGATAGTGCAGAAGTGATTGCCCAACGAATCGAGAAAGCCAAGGAAGAAATTGCCCTCATGCGTGAGTATGATTATGCGATTGTCAACGATCAGGTGCCCCTAGCTGCTGAGCGTGTCAAACGTGTGATCGAAGCAGAGCACTTCCGTGTGGACCGTGTCATTGGTCACTATCAGGAGATGTTACCAAAGTCTCCAACTACCCGATAAAATTTAGAAAAAAAATAGGTACAAGCAAATGATGTTAAAACCCTCTATTGATACCTTGCTCGACAAGGTTCCTTCAAAATATTCACTCGTAATCTTGGAAGCAAAACGTGCCCACGAATTGGAAGCAGGTGCACCAGCAACTCAAGGTTTCAAGTCTGAAAAATCAACTCTTCGCGCTCTAGAAGAAATCGAATCAGGAAACGTAACCATTCACCCAGACCCAGAAGGGAAACGTGAAGCAGTGCGTCGCCGTATCGAAGAAGAAAAACGCCGCAAAGAAGAAGAAGAAAAGAAAATTAAAGAGCAAATCGCTAAAGAAAAAGAAGATGGTGAAAAAATTTAAGGTTGGGGGGACTCAATCTTATTTTTTCTCTTGTAAGAATGTACTGACAAGGAGGAGGTGAGAAGATGTCCATAGCCAAGATTATTGTAGATGTGCCCTTGATGCAGACGGACCAGCCCTATAGTTACAAGATTCCTAAGGAATTTGAGGGAATGCTAGAAGTTGGGATGCGGGTTCATGTGCCTTTTGGTAAGGGCAATCGCCTGATTCAAGGGATTGTTCTTGGTTTGGAGTCCCAAGTGGATGAAGAAGGGGTAAGTCAAGATTTAAAAGATATTGC
Organism: Streptococcus sp. k-378; assembly: GCF_013277505.1. Classification (NCBI taxonomy): domain Bacteria; kingdom Bacillati; phylum Bacillota; class Bacilli; order Lactobacillales; family Streptococcaceae; genus Streptococcus; species Streptococcus sp. k-378. Next base: position 9,385 of record NZ_VMNC01000070.1, read on the forward strand.
CGAGGTACTGGATTTTTCTCCTGTTCTCACGCAAGAACAACTCTGGCTGGCTGAGGAGCTCCGCAAATCTGTATTTTCTTACAAAATCTCTATTCTCAAGGCTATGCTACCGGGATTTCTAAATTCTAGCTATGACAAGATTCTCTATCCTCTGGAAGGTCTGAGTCAGGAAGACCGAGAGCGCTTGTTTGGTTCTGAAGATTCACTAGCCTTTTCTTCTCTGGATTTAGGTAAGCAAGCTGAAATGATGCGTTTGACTAGAAAAGGCCTACTTGGTCTGGAATATCAGGCAGTCGATCAAAAGAAGGTCAAGACCCAGTCTTGGTATGAGGTGAATCTAGCTCAATTAGAAGGTGTTGAAATATCTGCGCGTGCCAAGAAAAAGTTGGAATTGAGAGATTACTTGCTGTCTCATCCTGAGAGTGCTTCCTTGGCTAGTTTGTTAGAGTCCTACTCACGGGAGCAGGTCAACTTTTTTGTGGAACAAGGTGCTGTGTCCATAGTCCAAAAGGAAGTGCAACGCTCGGCTGCTTATTTTGAAGGGATTGAAGCAAGTCAGCCTTTGGAGTTGAATCCAGAGCAAAGACAGGCGCGTGATGCGGTTGTGAGTGCTATTGGTAGTCATCAGCCTCCCTTCCTCCTTCAAGGGATCACAGGAAGTGGGAAGACCGAGGTTTACTTACAAATAATCCAAGGAGCTTTGGATAAGGGGAAAACAGCCATCTTGTTAGTGCCTGAGATTTCCTTGACTCCGCAGATGACGGAGCGTTTTATTGCTCGCTTTGGTAAGAAAGTGGCCATTCTTCACTCAGGCCTGTCCAATGGTGAAAAGTATGATGAATGGCGCAAGGTGGAACGCGGCGATGCCCAAGTTGTTGTTGGTGCTAGATCTGCCATCTTTGCTCCGCTGAAAAATCTAGGTGTCATGATTATCGATGAGGAGCATGAAGCGACTTATAAGCAGGACAGTAATCCCCGTTACCATGCTAGAGAGGTGGCTATTTTACGGGCTCATTATAATCAAGCGGCTCTGGTGCTTGGTTCAGCAACTCCTAGTCTGGAAAGCCGTGCTCGGGCTGGCAAAGGCGTTTATCAACATTTACGTCTGACCCAACGCGCCAATCCTTTAGCTAGAATCCCTGAGGTTCAAGTGATTGACTTTCGGGACTATATCGGACAAAACGAGACGTCAAATTTTACGCCTCCTTTGCTAGAAGCGATTCAGGACCGTCTGGCTAAAAAAGAGCAGGTGGTTCTCATGCTCAATCGCCGTGGTTATTCTAGCTTTGTCATGTGTCGGGAGTGTGGGACGGTGGATACTTGTCCCAACTGTGATATTTCCTTGACCTTGCACATGGATACCAAGAATATGAACTGCCATTATTGTGGTTTTTCGAAGGACATTCCTCAGGTCTGTCCTAACTGTAAGAGCCGCAGTATTCGCTACTATGGGACAGGGACACAGAAGGCTTATGACGAGCTAGCAGAACTCTTTCCCCAGGCTCGCATTCTGCGCATGGATGTGGACACGACTCGTAAGAAAGGTAGTCACCAAGCTCTGCTTGACCAGTTTGGGCGAGGAGAAGCAGATATTTTACTAGGTACTCAGATGATTGCCAAGGGATTGGATTTTCCAAATGTGACCCTAGTCGGTGTTCTAAATGCGGATACGGCCTTGAATCTGCCTGATTTCCGTTCTTCTGAGAGAACCTTCCAGCTCTTGACTCAGGTGGCAGGTCGAGCAGGACGTGCTGAAAAAGCTGGGCAGGTCTTGATTCAGTCTTACAATCCTCAGCACTACGCTATTCGATTTGCAAAAGACCAGGACTACGAAGGCTTTTATGCTTATGAAATGGGTATCAGACGACAACTTGGCTATCCACCTTACTATTTCACCATTGGCATTACCCTTTCTCACAAGAAAGAAGAAGAGGTGGTCAAACGTGCCTATGAAGTCATGAACATTTTGCGGTCAGGTTTGTCTGAAACCAGTAACATCCTCGGGCCAACGCCCAAACCCATCGCCCGTACTCACAACCTCTATCATTACCAGATTTTAATTAAATACCGTTTAGAAGATGAGCTGGGACCAACCCTCAACCAGGTCTTGGCCTTGACTCAAGAAAGGGAAAATAGTGAGCTCCGTCTCAGCATTGACCATGAGCCGCAGCAATTTTTATAAGAAGGAGAAGATATGACAAAACTAATCTTTATGGGGACCCCCGACTTTTCAGCAACAGTCTTAAAAGGACTTTTGACAGATGACCGTTACGAAATTCTAGCCGTTGTGACCCAGCCAGACCGTGCTGTCGGACGTAAAAAAGTTATCCAGGAAACCCCAGTTAAACAAGCTGCAAAAGAGGCAGGACTTCCTATCTACCAACCTGAAAAACTATCTGGAAGTCCAGAGATGGAAGATCTTATGAAGCTAGGAGCAGATGGGATTGTGACTGCCGCTTTTGGCCAGTTTCTCCCAAGTAAACTCCTTGATAGCATGGACTTTGCGGTCAATGTTCATGCTTCTCTTCTTCCTAAACATCGTGGTGGTGCGCCTATCCATTACGCCTTGATTCAAGGCGATGAGGAAGCTGGTGTGACCATTATGGAAATGGTTAAGGAGATGGATGCAGGAGATATGATTTCCCGTCGCAGTATTCCTATCACTGATGAGGACAATGTTGGCACCTTGTTTGAGAAATTAGCTCTTGTTGGTCGTGATTTGCTTTTGGATACTTTGCCTGCCTACATTGCTGGTGACATCAAACCTGAACCACAGGATCCAAGTCAGGTTACTTTCTCGCCAAATATCAAGCCAGAAGAAGAAAAATTGGACTGGAATAAAAGCAATCGTCAACTTTTTAACCAGATCCGTGGGATGAACCCCTGGCCTGTTGCCCATACTTTCCTTAAGGGCGACCGCTTTAAGATTTATGAAGCCCTACCAGTAGAAGGTCAGGGAAATCCAGGTGAGATTCTCTCTATCGGCAAGAAAGAATTGATTGTCGCAACGGCTGAAGGGGCTCTATCCCTCAAACAAGTGCAGCCAGCTGGTAAGCCTAAGATGGACATTGCTTCCTTCCTCAACGGAGTTGGACGTACATTGACTGTAGGAGAACGATTTGGTGACTAAAGTAGAAACGGCTAGAAGTTTAGCTCTAGCAGTGCTAGAGGATGTTTTTGTGAACCAAGCATATTCAAATATCGCCTTAAATAAGCATCTAAAGGGAAGTCAACTTTTGGCAGCAGACAAGGCCTTAGTGACCGAGCTGGTCTATGGAACGGTAGCCCGTAGACTGACTCTGGAATGGTACCTATCCCACTTTATCGAAGACAGAGACCAGTTAGACAGCTGGCTCTATGTCCTTCTTCTCATGAGTGCCTACCAACTCCGCTATTTGGACAAGATTCCAGATCATGCTGTGGTTAATGAAGCAGTGGAATTGGCCAAAGTCCGTAAAAAAGGCAGTGAAAAATTGGTCAACGCCGTCCTTCGTCGTATTCTACGTGAAGGCTGGCCAGATATCACCAGCATCAAACGAAAAAACAAGCGTGACTCCATTGCATATTCTCTCCCGGTTTGGTTAGTTGCCAAGCTCAAAGAAGAATATGGCGAAGAGCGAGCACAAGCTATCTTTGAAAGTCTCTTAGTGCGCAACAAGGCCAGTATTCGTGTGACTGATTTAAGCCGAAAAGAGGAAATTCAAACCTTGTTGGAGGCCAGTGATTCATCCTTGTCTTCTTCTGGTCTTGTTAAGGAACAGGGGCATTTTGCAGGCCATGATTTGTTTGCAGAAGGGGCTATTACTATCCAAGACGAGTCCAGTCAGCTAGTTGCTCCGACGCTTGATTTACAAGGTGATGAGCGAGTGCTTGATGCCTGTGCGGCTCCAGGTGGGAAAACAGCCCATATAGCCTCTTATCTTACGACAGGTCAGGTTACTGCTCTGGACTTGTATGACCACAAGTTGGACTTGATTCAAGAAAATGCCCAACGTCTGGGAGTTGCAAATCGGGTTCAAAGGCAAAAATTAGATGCTAGAAAGGTGCATGAGTTTTTTAGTCAGGATTCATTTGATAAGATTTTAGTGGATGCTCCCTGTTCAGGAATTGGTCTTCTGCGCCGAAAACCAGATATCAAATACAATAAAGAAACGGCAGATTTCGCGTCCTTACAGGAAATTCAGCTAGAAATATTAGGTAGTGTTTGTCAAACACTAGGCAAAGGTGGTATAATAACTTATAGTACCTGTACTATTGTCTCAGAGGAGAATTTTCAAGTCGTTGAGGCGTTTTTAGAAAGTCATCCTGAGTTCGAGCAGGTAAAGCTAGAACATGAATGTAAGGATATCATGAAAGACGGCTGTATCCTCATTACACCTGAATTGTATGGAAGTGATGGATTCTTCATCAGTCAATTTCGCAAGATATCGGATTAGGAAGGAACTGACACATGGAAATTTCATTATTAACAGATGTTGGTCAGAAACGGACAAATAACCAAGACTATGTCAACCACTATGTCAATAGAGCTGGACGTACTATGATTATTTTAGCTGATGGGATGGGAGGTCATCGCGCAGGGAATATCGCTAGTGAAATGGCGGTAACAGACCTAGGTATAGCTTGGGTTGATACCCAAATCGATACAGTCAATGAAGTGCGTGAATGGTTCGCCCATTACCTAGAAATTGAAAATCAAAAGATTCACCAGCTTGGTCAGGATGAAGCTTACAGAGGTATGGGAACTACTTTGGAAGTCCTTGCTATTATCGATAATCAGGCTATCTATGCTCATATTGGTGATTCGCGTATCGGCTTGATTCGTGGAGAAGAATACCATCAGTTGACGAGCGACCATTCTTTGGTCAATGAATTACTCAAGGCTGGTCAATTGACACCAGAAGAGGCAGAAGCTCATCCGCAAAAAAATATTATCACCCAGTCTATTGGGCAAAAAGATGAAATTCAGCCTGATTTTGGGACAGTGATCCTTGAGTCAGGTGACTATCTCTTGCTCAATAGTGACGGCTTGACCAACATGATTTCAGGCAGTGAGATTCGTGATATTGTAACCAGTGATATTCCTTTAGCAGATAAAACGGAGACACTTGTTCGTTTTGCTAACAATGCAGGAGGTTTAGACAACATTACGGTTGCCCTTGTTTCTATGAACGAGGAGGATGCAGAATGATCCAAATCGGCAAGATTTTTGCCGGACGCTATCGGATTGTCAAACAGATTGGTCGAGGAGGCATGGCAGATGTTTACTTAGCCAAAGATTTGATTCTAGACGGGGAAGAAGTGGCAGTGAAGGTTCTGAGGACCAACTACCAGACGGACCCGATAGCTGTAGCTCGTTTTCAGCGTGAAGCGAGAGCTATGGCAGATTTAGACCATCCTCATATCGTTCGGATAACAGATATTGGTGAGGAAGACGGTCAACAGTACCTAGCTATGGAGTATGTGGCTGGACTTGACCTTAAACGCTATATCAAGGAACATTATCCTTTCTCTAATGAAGAAGCCGTCCGTATTATGGGACAAATCCTCCTAGCTATGCGTTTGGCCCATACCAGAGGAATTGTCCATAGGGACTTGAAACCTCAAAATATCCTCTTGACACCAGATGGGACTGTCAAGGTTACAGACTTTGGGATTGCCGTAGCCTTTGCTGAGACGAGTCTGACTCAGACTAACTCGATGCTGGGTTCGGTGCATTACTTGTCACCAGAGCAGGCGCGTGGCTCTAAGGCGACTGTACAAAGTGATATCTATGCCATGGGGATTATCTTCTATGAGATGCTGACAGGCCATATCCCTTATGACGGGGATAGCGCTGTGACCATCGCCCTCCAGCATTTCCAAAAACCACTGCCGTCCGTTATTGCTGAGAATCCATCTGTGCCCCAGGCTTTGGAGAATGTTGTTATCAAGGCAACTGCTAAGAAATTGACAGATCGCTATAAATCAGTTGCTGAAATGTATGTGGATTTGTCTAGTAGTTTGTCTTATAATCGTCGTAATGAACCAAAGCTGGTCTTTGACGATGCGACTAAGGCGGACACCAAGACTCTACCAAAAGTATCCCAGAGCACCTTGACTTCGATTCCTAAGGTTCAATCGCAGACAGAACACAAACCAATCAAAAAAACAAGTCAGGCTGTGACAGAGGAAACTTACCAACCACAAGCACCGAAAAAACGTAGATTTAAGATGCGTTATCTGATTTTTTTGGCCAGCATTGTATTGGTGGCAGCTTCTCTTATTTGGATACTATCCAGAACTCCTGCAACCATTGCCATTCCAGATGTGGCAGGTCAGACAGTTGCGGAAGCCAAGGAAACCCTCAAGAAAGCCAATTTTGAGATTGGAGAGGAGAAGTCAGAGGCTAGTGAAAAGGTGGAGGAAGGGCGGATTATCCGTACAGATCCTGGCGCTGGAACTGGTCGAAAAGAAGGAACGAAAATCAATTTGGTTGTCTCATCAGGCAAACAATCCTTCCAAATTAGTAATTATGTCGGCCGGAAATCCTCTGATGTCATTGCGGAATTAAAAGAGAAAAAAGTTCCAGATAATTTGATTAAAATTGAGGAAGAAGAGTCGAATGAGAGTGAGGCTGGAACGGTCATGAAGCAAAGTCTACCAGAAGGTACGACCTATGACTTAAGCAAGGCAACTCAAATTGTCTTGACAGTAGCTAAAAAAGCTACGAAGATTCAATTAGGGAACTATATTGGACGGAAATCCTCTGATGTCATTGCGGAATTAAAAGAGAAAAAAGTTCCAGATAATTTGATTAAGATAGAGGAAGAAGAGTCCAGCGAAAGCGAACCAGGAACGATTATGAAACAAAGTCCAGGTGCCGGAACGACTTATGATGTGAATAAACCTACCCAAATCGTCTTGACAGTAGCTAAAAAAGTTACAAGTGTTGCCATGCCGAGCTACATTGGTTCCAGCTTGGAGTTTACTAAGAATAATTTGATTCAAATTGTTGGGATTAAGGAAGCCAATATTGAAGTTGTAGAAGTGTCGACAGCTCCCGCTGGAACTGCTGAAGGTACAGTCGTTGAACAAAGTCCTAGAGCAGGTGAAAAGGTAGACCTCAATAAGACTAGAGTCAAGATTTCAATCTACAAACCTAAAACAAGTTCAGCTACTCCTTAAAATCAGATGGATAATCAAAATGAGTAATCAATCTTTGTCATGATTTCATGGCAAAGATTTTTTTTGACTCCAGATTTGTGATAAAATAGAGGGAGTTGATAAAAGGAGGAACGCATGGAAGAATCAAGAGAATTAAATGCCGTCATCGATGTGATTATGCTAGCGGGGACTATTCTCCTTAAAAGTGGTTCAGAGATTCATCGCGTAGAAGATACCATGATTCGGATTGCGCATTCGCAGGGGATTGTGGATTGCAATGTCCTTGCCATGCCTGCCGCTATCTTTTTCTCTATTGAAAATACCAATATTTCGCGCATGAAGCGGGTGACCTCCTCTTCTTATAACATCGAAAAAGTCTGCGATGTGAACCAGATTTCTCGTCAGCTGGTTGGGGGGCAGATTGATTTAGAAACAGCCTTTAAGCAATTGACGGCCTTGCAGGCCCAACCCCTTCCCTATACTAAGTTGCAGGTAACTCTGGCTGCGACCTTAAGTGCTCCTTTCTTTTCGGTTATGTTTAGTGGAAATATCTACGACGCACTTGGGGCAGGAGTGGCGACCTTATTTGGTTTTGCCTTTTCCCTCTATGTGGAGAAGTTTATCCGAATTCCCTTTGTGACAGCCTTTGCTGGGGCCTTCGTCTTTGGAATGATTGCCCAGTTTTGGGCTCGCTACACAGGCTTTCCTTCAACGGCAGACTTGATTATAGCTGGTGCGGTCATGCCGTTTGTTCCAGGAATTGCCTTGACCAATGCGGTTCGTGATATTATGACCAACCACATAAACTCTGGTATGAGCAAGATGTTTGAATCCCTGCTCATTACCCTTGCTTTAGGGGCAGGAACTTCTGTCGCCTTGGTATTGATGAACTAATATGACACTAATAGCCTTTTTATTACAAGCAGTAGCAAGTCTTCTTGCTATTATTACCTTTCTAATCGTACTCAATGTTCAGCGGTCCATGCTCTTACCAGGAGGAATTTTGGGCATGGCTGTCTGGCTAGTCTATCTCTTGCTCAAGGAACCGACCAATGTTATTGTGGCTACTTTTATTGCAGCCATTATAGGTTCTTGTGTCAGCCAGATTTTAAGTATTCTTTATAAGACTCCTGCTGTGGTCTTTATCTTAGCAATCTTGGCACCCTTGGTTCCGGGTTATCTCTCCTATCGGACAACTGCCTTTTTTGTGACAGGGGACTATAATAAAGCGCTGGCAAGTGCAACATTAGTTGTTATGCTGGCTCTGGTCATTTCCATTGGAATGGCTAGCGGAACAGTGATTCTCAGACTGTATCATTATATAAAAACACATCGAGTATCGTAGACTTTACAGAAATAAAAGAATTTTCTGAAAAATGAGATAAATATAGTGACAAGGCTTTCTATGTATGCTATTCTCTCTATATAAAGGAGGAAAAATCATGAAAAAATCACTATTTTCCTTATTGTCTGTAAGTCTACTGACTTTGTTGCTTATCCCAGTCATGGTTTCTAGTTTGGGTTCAGAGTTTCAAAGTGGATTACAAGAGCATCAGTTGATTGCCGAAAAGGTTAGTAAAACACTTGACAAGACATTTGATAAGGATGTCAGAGAAATTCCGACCAGTCAGTTTTATCAAGAATTTGTAGATGAGATGGGAAGGACTTACTCAGGAAATTTAATCCTCCAGGAACTGATAACTGAGAATGGGGCTTATAAAGCTACTTATATCGGTGAACTCTCTAGCAACTAATCATTCTTTGAAATTATGACCAATAAGAGGCTTGATTTGGTGAATCAAGTCTTTTTTATCTCTTTTACTGCCATTTGTGATAAAATAGTACCGAACGATTTTTTACATGAATGATAAAACAGAGGTAAATATGACAATCGGTATTGATAAGATTGGTTTTGCGACCAGTCAATATGTCTTGAAGTTACAAGACTTAGCAGAAGCGAGGGGAATTGACCCTGAAAAATTAAGCAAAGGACTCTTACTCGAGGAATTGAGTATTGCGCCCTTAACTGAGGACATCGTGACCTTGGCGGCCAGTGCTAGTGACTTTATTTTAACTGAGCAAGAAAGAGCAGAAATTGACATGGTCATTGTGGCGACCGAGTCAGGAATTGACCAGAGTAAGGCTGCAGCCGTCTTTGTGCATGGCTTGCTGGGTATTCAGCCCTTTGCGCGTAGTTTCGAGATTAAAGAAGCCTGCTATGGAGCGACAGCTGCCCTTCATTATGCCAAATTGCATGTGGAAAATTCTCCAGAGTCCAAGGTCTTGGTCATTGCCAGTGATATTGCCAAGTACGGTATTGAAACTTCAGGAGAACCAACTCAAGGTGCTGGAAGTGTGGCCATGTTGATTACACAAAATCCACGCATGATGGCCTTTAATAATGACAATGTTGCTCAAACCCGTGACATCATGGATTTTTGGCGTCCAAATTACTCGACAACTCCTTATGTAAATGGTGTCTATTCTACCCAACAATATTTGGATAGTTTGAAAACGACTTGGCTTGAATATCAAAAACGCTACCAGCTTACTTTGGATGATTTTGCGGCTGTTTGTTTCCATTTGCCTTATCCCAAATTAGCCTTAAAAGGTTTGAAAAAAATCATGGATAAGAGCCTGCCTCAAGAGAAAAAAGACCTCTTGCAAAAGCATTTTGACCAGTCTATTCTTTACAGTCAAAAGGTGGGGAATATCTACACAGGTTCACTTTTCCTTGGGCTTCTGTCTCTCTTGGAAAATACAGATAGCTTGAAGGCTGGGGATAAAATCGCCCTTTATAGTTACGGAAGTGGTGCTGTAGCTGAGTTCTTCAGCTGTGAATTGGTTGAAGGTTATGAAGCTTATCTGGATAAAGACCGCTTGAACAAGCTCAACCAACGAACTGCCTTATCTGTTGCAGACTATGAAAAAGTCTTCTTTGAAGAAGTAGACTTAGATGAAACAAATTCTGCTCAGTTTGCTGGCTATGAAAATCAAGATTTTGCCTTGGTTGAAATTGTTGATCACCAACGCCGTTATAGCAAGGTTGAAAAATAATGAAGATAAGTTGGAATGGATTTTCTAAAAAATCATACCAAGAGCGCCTCGAGCTGTTAAAAGCTCAGGCGTTCCTTAGTCCTGAGAGGCAAGAGAGTTTAGAGCAGGATGAACAGATGAGTGTAACTGTGGCAGACCAGCTGAGTGAGAATGTGGTGGGAACTTTTTCTCTGCCTTATTCGCTGGTCCCAGAGGTTCTCGTTAACGGTCAGGAATACACAGTTCCCTATGTGACAGAAGAACCGTCCGTGGTTGCTGCGGCCAGCTATGCTAGTAAAATCATCAAGCGAGCAGGTGGCTTTACTGCTCAGGTTCATGAGCGCCAGATGATTGGACAGGTAGCCCTTTATCAAGTTGCTGACCCTGAACAAGCGCAAGAGAAGATTGCCAGCAAGAAAGCAGAGCTCCTAGAACTTGCCAATCAAGCCTATCCTTCTATCGTTAAACGTGGAGGTGGGGCGCGTGATCTGCATGTCGAGCAGATAAAAGGCGAACCAGACTTTCTCGTTGTTTATATTCATGTCGATACCCAGGAAGCCATGGGTGCCAATATGCTCAACACCATGCTGGAAGCCTTGAAACCAGTCTTAGAAGAACTCAGTCAGGGACAGAGTCTCATGGGAATCCTGTCCAACTACGCAACTGATTCTCTGGTGACTGCAAGCTGTCGCATCGCCTTTCGCTACTTGATCCGCCAAAAGGAGCAAGGACGAGAAATTGCAGAGAAGATAGCCTTGGCTAGTCAGTTTGCGCAAGCTGATCCTTATCGAGCGGCTACCCACAATAAAGGGATTTTTAACGGTATTGATGCCATTTTGATTGCCACTGGTAATGACTGGCGTGCCATTGAGGCGGGGGCTCATGCCTTTGCTAGTCGAGACGGGCGCTATCAAGGTCTCAGTCGCTGGACGCTGGATCTTGAAAGAGAAGAATTGGTCGGTGAGATGACCTTACCCATGCCTGTAGCGACCAAGGGTGGCTCTGTTGGTCTCAACCCTCGTGTAGCTCTCAGTCATGAATTATTGGGAAATCCTTCTGCCAAAGAATTAGCCCAGATTATCGTGTCTATCGGGCTTGCCCAAAATTTTGCGGCCCTCAAAGCCTTGGTGAGTACAGGGATTCAGCAAGGCCACATGAAATTGCAGGCTAAATCTTTGGCACTTCTCGCAGGTGCTAGTGAATCCGAAGTTGCTCCCCTAGTCGAGCGCCTCATCGCAGATAAAACCTTTAACCTAGAGACAGCCCAGCGCTACCTAGAAAATTTAAGATCATAAAAACTCAGACGAATTCGGTCTGAGTTTTCTTGTATTTAAATACTTTTTCCTGGTAAAAGAGTAACTGGCAAAAAGTAACCAGTTGTGGTGACTTCCTTGCCTTCGATTTTTTGCAAGAGGAGGTCAACAGTGAGGCAGGCAATTTCTTCCATAGGTTGCTTGATGGTAGCCAATTGAGGGTAGTAATTTTCGATAAAGTAAGTCCCATCATAGCCGATGACCTTGAGCTCTTCAGGGACAGAAATGCCCAGTTCTTGAGCAATTTTAATGACTAGAATAGCAGTTAAGTCATCTGAAGCAAAGATGGCATCTGGCTCTTGTTGAGTTAAGATATTCTTGATTTCTATTTCTTTTCTGACGGGAGAAAAGTCACTGGAAACATTGATAATAGGAGCTTGGGGGAGTACAGATGCAAAACCAGCGTGGCGTAGTCCAGTTGGCGAATTGGAATTGTCATTCCCTGTAATCATGATGATAGATTGGGCGCCTGTCTTAACCAAAGTCTGGGCAGCAAGAACCCCACCAGCATAGTTGTCAGAGGAGACGACAGGGATGTCTGGCGATAGGTTTCGGTCAAAGGAAATAATCGGCGCTGTCACACGATTGTAGTCTTCGATTCCTAGGTTGTGACTACCAGAAATGATGCCGTCCACCTGATTGGCTTCCAACATTTCGATGTATTCGCGTTCCTTCTCAGAATCATGTTCACTGTTGCAGATGATGGTCTTGTAACCATTTTTGAAGAGTTGGTGTTCCAATTTATCAATCAATTCTGCATAGAAAACATTGGAAATATTAGGGAAAATCAAGCCGATTAACTTAGCTGATTTTCCTTGCAGACTACGAGCCAGGTTGTTGGGTTTATAGCCCAATTCTCGCATGGCTTCATTGACTTTTTGGATGGTTTTCTCAGATAGATACCCTTTTTTATTGATAACCCGAGAAACGGTAGTAGGACTGACGCCTGCAAGTTTGGCGACATCAGTTAGTTTTGCGACCATAATCTAATTCATAGTAAGTTCCAGTTGGGTTTCCAGATTTGATCAGGATACCATTTTGGTCCGCATGTGGGAAGACACGACCAGAAAATACTTTTTCTCCTTTATTGATGAAAATTTCAAAGACAGAGTTATCGATGAAGATTGTAGCAGTAGTAGCCTGATTCTCGATAGGGCAAGAACGAGTTGTCCCAAATTCTTGGGCATACTGTTCTCCAGCCTGGCTACGATCCACTGTCACTTGACCGTTTACAAGGTCAAAGTTGATTGAAAGTCCCTTACCTTCTTTATCAGCAAGTAAGACAATCTCGCTCTGGCTATTAGCTTCCAAGTTGAGTTCAAGTTCGTAAGTGTTCTTGGTTTGGGAACGGTTTGAGAAGGCTTCTTCAGAAGCACGAAGGTCCTTAATAGCAGCGACTGGATACTGGTAGAGCTTGTCGTCTTTGATAGTGAGTTCCTTGACCAAAGAGAAGGTTCCTTGGTGATCAAAACAGTCAGATGGGTAAGAAACATCTGGCAAACCAAGCCAGCTAACTGCTAGAGCACGCCCATCAGGAGCGTTGAAGGCTTGAGTTGCATAGGCTTCGAAACCGTAATCCATGTTTTGAAGTTGAGACACATCTACCATTTTGGCATTTTTAGGGTCAAAGGAAGCCCCAATCTTATACATATTTGGAAAGATATTATCGTAGTCTAGAACTTTCTTATCCAATCCTTGTGGACAGTAGAGAAGGACAGGCTGTTCCTCTACAAAGACCAGATTAGGACATTCCATCATGTAGGCAGTACGGTCGTTAGCAAAGTCAAGGTCGCCAACTGCTTGCCAGTTTGTGTAGTCGTTATTGACAGCCTTGTAGAGACGGACGAAGCCTTTTTTCTCCAAGTTCTGTCCACCGACGATGGCATAGTATTGACCTTTAAAATTAAAAATTTGTGGATCGCGGAAGTGGTCAGTAGAGTCTGCTGGCTGGTCAATCAAGATCTTGTCAATCTTTGTAATCTTACCCTCCTTGTCCATCAAAGCACCGATTTGGTATGGGTGACGGATCCAGTTTTCATCGCGAACATTTCCTGTATAAAATAGGAATAAGTTATCGCCAAATTGCATGGCAGAACCAGAGTAGGCACCGTGACTATCTAATGGAGTATCTGGCAAAACTTTGACTCCAGTTTCTCTAAAGTGAACCAAATCATCACTTTCTAGCTGTGCCCAAGATTTTAAACCGTGGGCTGCACCAAAAGGAAAATTCTGGTAAAAGAGGATCCACTTGCCATCAAAGTAAGAAAAGCCATTTGGGTCGTTGAGAAGTCCTGTTTTTGGCTCAACATGGTAATGAGTATGCCATGGAGATTGTGCCATATTTTCCTTTATATGTTGAATTTCTTCTTGCGTCCAATCTTGATAAAGTCTGTAACGACGCTCAGTTGTCCATTCCATTCATTCCTCCAAAAATCTTATCACTTTTAATAGTAACTGTTTTCGATAAAAAATGCAAGCCTTTTATATTAAAAAAGAGAAAAAACTGTCAAACGATTATCATAAAATAAATACAGGAAATCAATCAAATTTTTACGAAAATGTGAAAGATAATGAAATAAAAGACTTTTTAATCAAGGTTTCAAACTTATTTTTCAAGGAATCCCTGATGAAACAGTCAAAAACAATCAATCTAAAGCTTGCCCGCTAAGTGGATAGAATATTTTTTCTGCAAAACGCTTGACATATTTTTAAAACATGATAAAATAATAGTCGTAAGGGCGAATAAAATCGCTTTCAAACAAGAACAAAATGTTATATAAGGAGATTTTTGCAAATGAACAATCAGGAAATTGCAAAAAAAGTCATCGATGCCTTGGGCGGACGTGAAAATGTCAATAGTGTTGCCCACTGTGCGACTCGTCTACGTGTCATGGTCAAAGATGAGGGGAAAATCAATAAAGAAGTAATTGAGAATTTGGAAAAAGTTCAAGGTGCTTTCTTTAACTCAGGTCAATACCAAATCATCTTTGGTACTGGTACCGTTAACAAAATGTACGATGAAGTTGTTGCACTTGGTTTGTCAACATCATCTAAAGATGACATGAAAGCAGAAGCTGCTAAACAAGGGAATTGGTTCCAACGTGCTATCCGTACTTTCGGTGACGTTTTCGTTCCAATCATCCCAGTTATCGTAGCGACAGGTCTCTTCATGGGTGTGCGTGGTCTCTTGACTGCTCTTGGAATGACACTTCCAGCTGACGTGACAACTTACACTCAAATCTTGACAGATACAGCCTTCATTATCTTACCAGGTTTAGTTGTTTGGTCAACCTTCCGTGTATTCGGTGGAAATCCTGCCGTTGGTATCGTTCTTGGTATGATGCTTGTTTCTGGCTCACTTCCAAACGCTTGGGCGGTTGCTTCAGGTGGTGAAGTAACAGCGATGAACTTCTTTGGTTTCATCCCTGTTGTTGGTTTGCAAGGTTCAGTTCTTCCAGCCTTCATCATCGGGGTTGTCGGAGCTAAATTTGAAAAAGCTGTCCGCAAGGGTGTTCCAGATGTGATTGACCTCTTGGTAACACCATTCGTGACACTTTTGGTTATGTCTATCCTTGGACTCTTTGTCATTGGACCAGTATTCCACGTCGTTGAAAACTACATCCTTATCGCTACAAAAGCGATCCTCAACATGCCATTTGGTCTTGGTGGTTTCTTGATTGGTGGGGTTCACCAATTGATCGTCGTGTCAGGTGTGCACCATATCTTCAACTTGCTTGAAGTTCAATTGCTTGCTGCTGACCATGCTAACCCATTCAACGCTATTATCACTGCGGCTATGACAGCTCAAGGTGCTGCGACTGTTGCGGTTGGTGTTAAAACAAAAAATCCAAAACTGAAAACACTTGCTTTCCCGGCTGCTCTTTCTGCCTTCCTAGGTATTACAGAGCCTGCTATCTTCGGGGTAAACTTGCGCTTCCGTAAACCATTCTTCCTTTCATTGATTGCTGGTGCAATCGGTGGTGGATTGGCTTCTATCCTTGGACTTGCTGGTACTGGTAATGGTATCACCATCATCCCTGGTACAATGCTTTATGTTGGTAACGGACAACTTGCCCAATACCTTCTTATGGTAGCTGTATCATTTGCCCTTGGTTTTGCTCTTACTTACATGTTTGGTTACGAAGATGAAGTAGACGCAACTGCAGCTGCAAAACCAGCTGAAGTGGCTGAAGAAAAAGAAGAAGTTGTGCCAGCAGTTCTTCAAAATGAAACACTTGTAACTCCTATCGTCGGTGATGTTGTCGCTCTTGCTGATGTCAATGACCCAGTCTTCTCGAGTGGAGCTATGGGACAAGGTATCGCTGTGAAACCTAGCCAAGGAGTGGTATATGCACCAGCTGATGCTGAAGTTTCAATTGCCTTTCCAACAGGACACGCTTTTGGTTTGAAAACAAGAAATGGTGCTGAAGTTTTGATCCACGTTGGTATTGACACTGTGTCTATGAACGGTGACGGTTTTGAAGCAAAAGTTGCTCAAGGTGATAAGGTTAAAGTTGGCGATGTTCTTGGAACATTTGACTCAAACAAAATCGCTTCAGCTGGACTTGATGATACAACAATGCTTATCGTTACAAATACAGCTGACTATGCTTCAGTAGCTCCAGTCGCAACAGGTTCAGTTGCTAAGGGTGATGCTGTGATCGAAGTGAAAATCTAATACTCTTCAAAAATCTCTTCAAATGGCGTCAGTCTTATCGGCAAACTCAAAACAGTGTTTTGAGCTGCCTTCGGCTAGCTTCCTAGTTTGCTCTTTGATTTTCATTGAGAGTACAATATTCCCTCTCACAATGAAAACGAACAAATGACATGTTTGTTCGTTTTTGCTTGAATGGTAAGATTTACAGAGGAAAATCTAAAAAATAGAGAAATTTAGACTTTCGAAATATGCTATAATAAAGAAAATAAAAACAAGAGGTTTATCATGACAAAATTATATGGAAGCTTGGAAGCAGGCGGTACAAAGTTTGTCTGTGCTGTCGGTGATGAAAACTTTAACGTTGTAGAAAAAACACAATTTCCAACAACAACTCCAATCGAAACAATCGATAAAACCATCGAGTTCTTCTCAAAATTCGATAACCTTGCTGGTCTTGCAGTTGGTTCATTTGGTCCGATTGATATTGATAAAAACTCAAAAACTTATGGCTTTATCACAACAACTCCAAAACCAAACTGGGCAAATGTGGACTTGCTTGGGGCTCTTCGTCGCGCCCTCAACGTGCCAATGTACTTCACAACAGACGTAAACAGCTCTGCTTATGGTGAAGTGGTTGCCCGTAACAATGCTGGTGGTCGTATCGAAAACTTGGTTTACTACACAATCGGTACAGGTATCGGTGCAGGTGTCATCCAACGTGGTGAGTTTATCGGTGGTGTGGGTCACCCTGAAATGGGTCATTATTATGTTGCTAGACACCCAATGGATATTGAAAAAGAGTTTAAGGGTGTTTGTCCTTTCCATAAGGGATGTCTGGAAGGCTATGCAGCTGGTCCAAGTTTGGAAGCTCGTACAGGTGTTCGTGGGGAAAATATTGAACTCAATAACCCTGTTTGGGATGTCCAAGCCTACTATATCGCTCAAGCTGCGGTTAATGCGACAGTGACTTTCCGCCCAGACGTGATTGTCTTTGGTGGAGGGGTCATGGCTCAACAACATATGCTGGACCGTGTCCGTGAGAAATTTACATCTCTTCTTAATGGTTACCTACCAGTACCAGATGTGCGTGACTATATCGTGACGCCAGCAGTCGCAGGAAATGGTTCTGCCACACTTGGGAACTTTGTTCTTGCAAAAGAAGTTTCAAAATAAAGCACAAAATCCGCTTGGGAAACCAAACGGATTTTGTGGTTGCAAATAATATTTTTGAGCCTTTCCTTAAGTGATTACGGACGGTAGCGACTCTCTTCGAAATTCCATACCTAAACTTTGAGCCTAATGTCTCAAAGTTTCCGAATATCTGAAATCATTAGATTTCAGGCGTTTCTATCACGGCGGAAAGGCTAGGTAAGTCCTCGCCTTACTATCGAAAAATATGCATGATTTCCATACCAAAGTATATTTAGTATTAAGCTATAGTTAATCTACGCTTTAAAAATCCACTTGGGAAACCAAACGGATTTTTTACGTGTCAAAGCATTTGCCAGAAGAAGTCGATAATATAGGTCAGACCGTAGGTATAAACCACGAGGGTAAAGGGCTTGGTTAGAATGATGATGGTCATATAGCGCTTGAAACTCATCTTGGTCAGGGCAGCCAGCATACAGAGAAAGTCAGCTGGACTAATGGGCCAAATCATCATAAAGATAAAGAAACGGTCAAAACGATTGCCCTTGTCCAACCAGCCGATGTACTTGTCATAGGTGCGCTTGCTGACGACAGACTGGACAAAGGCAGCTCCGTAGAGGCGCACCAGATAAAAGATAATGGCACAGCCAATGACAATGCCGATATAGTTGTAGATAGTCCCGATGATGTGACCGTAGATAAAGACCCCAGCCACCGAGGTCAAGGCTCCTGGAATGATAGGGACGACCGTCTGTAAAATCTGTAAAAAAATAAAGAGAGGTGGCCCCCAGATGCCTGCCTGCTGGATAAAGGCAGAGAGGGTTTCCTTGGACTGTAAAATCCCAGCCTGATAAGCCCAAATACAGAAAATCAAACTCCCAATCCCACCGACAATCGATGAGATATTGATAAGGTGCTGCAGAAGGGGAGAAACAGCTTTCATTTGTTTATCCTGTGACATGTAAACTCCTCATAGATAGTATATTTCTACTATACCATATTTTGGAGGAGAAAGGGGGAATGAGTGTTTTTGATAAGAAATAGATGGGAATACAGGTCTTCGAGACTTAGAATAGGTCTGTCAACTAAAGGTTATATGCATTCTAGGTTTCGAATAATCGCAATTCCATAAATTTAAAAGCATTCTAAGTTCGAATAGCTTATCTGATATAATTTTGAAGCATTCGAGCTTTCGAATAGTCATCTTCTCTAAAGTTTAGATGTGTTCTGAAGCTAGAAAGACTAAAACCTAAAAATAATAAGAGTTTCTCTGATGGACGTAATTTATGTCTAGTATGAATCTTTTGAATCGTTAGTTAATTTTAATATTAATCAGTTCTGAAATAATTACTAAATATAGTTAGATGGTGAATGAATTATTGCTAAATTTCAAGTTCAAGTTAGTCATCCAGAAGTCTTCTCTGGAGGACTTGTAGTTCAAGCATTTTTTAGGATAATTGTTCATCCACTTTTCGATGAATGCAATTTCTTTGGGAGTCGTTTTCTTAGTTCCCTTAGGCTTAGGTAACCATTTACGAATGAGCTTGTTGCGATTCTCATTAGTTCCCCTTTCCCAAGAGGCATAGGGATGTGCATAGTAGATATGTTCCTTAGAAAACATATGGGACAAGCGGTTGAATTCCGCTCCGTCCATTAGTAGATAAAGGATTACTCCTTCTTGAAATGACAGATGAACTTGTTTTTTATAAAAAATGTTGTCTGAAACTATTCGCTTTTTTCCAGAAATTTTAGAGGAAGAAAATTTTATGAGGAAAAAGGAGTTACTCAAATAACAATTCAGGACCAAAAACTGACAGTTGAGGAGCAGAGTGGATAAATTAAGTTTGCTACTGTATAATGGATTTATCACTAATACTCTTCGAAAATCTCTTCAAACCACGTCAGCTTTGCCTTGCTGTAGATATAGTTACTGACTTCGTCAGTTNNGAGCTGACTTCGTCAGTTTTATCTGCAACCTCAAAGCTGTACTTTGAGCAGCCTACGGCTAGCTTCCTAGTTTGCTCTTTGATTTTCATTGAGTATAAAAGTGCTCCAGGCCATATTTTACATAGCATTAGTCTTCTAAAAATGGACAAAAAACATTGTAAAGGCTATCAAAAAGGAGTATAATGAGTGAAAGAAATTTCGGAGGTGAAAGATGCTAGAAGTAAGAAGTCTAGAGAAAAGTTTTGGATCCAAGCAAGTTTTGTTTGGTATTGACTTTCAAGCGCGACCAGGTCGTATTTTGGGATTAGTAGGAAAAAATGGTGCTGGGAAGACAACGATTTTCCACAGTATTTTGAAGTTTTTAGAATACCAGGGAGAAATCGGTCTGGATGGTCAGGATATTCGTCAGGAGACCTATGCTCGGATTGGTTATCTGCCTGAAGAACGCAGTCTCATGCCTAAATTGACAGTCCTTGAGCAAGTTCGCTATTTGGCGACTCTAAAAGGCATGGATGCCAAGGAAATCAAGGAAAAACTCCCTCAATGGATGAAGAGGTTGGAAGTGAAAGGGAAGCTGACAGATAAAATTAAGAGTCTGTCAAAAGGAAATCAGCAGAAGATTCAGCTCATCATTACTCTGATTCATGAGCCAGACTTGATTATCTTGGATGAGCCTTTCAGTGGATTGGACCCAGTCAATACAGAATTGCTCAAGCAAGTCATTTTTCAAGAAAAAGAACGTGGGGCAACCATTATCTTTTCTGACCATGTCATGACCAACGTCGAGGAGCTTTGTGACGATATTCTCATGATCCGAGATGGCCGTGTGGTCTTGCATGGACCAGTTCAGGATGTCCGCAATCAATACGGGAAAACGCGTCTCTTTGTTTCAAGTGAACGAAGCAAGGAAGAATTGGAAAATCTTCCTCATGTCAAACAGGTGAGCTTGACCAAACAAGGCAGTTGGAAATTGATTTTGGAGGATGAGAGCGCTGGTAGAGAACTCTTCCCAATCTTGACTCAAGGGCAATATATCGCAACCTTTGACCAACAAGCGCCAACTATCGATGAAATCTTTAAACTAGAATCAGGAGTGGAAGTATGGGAAATGTGTGGGTTGTAATCAAGGAAACCTATCTTAGACATGTCAAATCGTGGAGTTTCTTCTTTATGGTGATTTCACCGTTCCTCTTTTTAGGAATTTCTGGAGGAATTGCTTATCTCCAAGGCTCTTCAATGGCTAAAAATGATAAAGTGGCAGTAGTGACAACAGTGCCATCTGTAGCAGAAGGACTGAAGAATGTAAATGGTGTTAATTTTGACTACAAAGACGAAGCAAGTGCCAAAGAAGCGATTAAAGATGAAAAATTAAAAGGCTATCTGACTATTGACCAAGAGGATAGTGTCTTGAAGGCAGTTTATCATGGCGAAACGTCGCTTGAAAATGGAATTAAATTTGCAGTTACAGATACACTCAATGAACTGCAAAATCAGCTTAATCGTTCAACTGCTTCCTTGTCTCAAGAGCAGGAAAAACGCTTAGCGCAGACAATTCAATTCACAGAAAAGATTGATGAAGCCAAGGAAAATAAAAAGTTTATTCAAACAATTGCAGCAGGCGCCTTAGGATTCTTTCTTTATATGATTCTGATTACCTATGCGGGTGTAACAGCTCAGGAAGTTGCCAGTGAAAAAGGCACCAAAATTATGGAAGTCGTCTTTTCTAGCATAAGGGCTAGTCACTATTTCTATGCGCGGATGATGGCTCTGTTTCTGGTGATTTTAACGCATATCGGGATTTATGTGGTAGGTGGTCTGGCAGCCATTCTACTCTTTAAAGATTTGCCATTCTTGGCTCAGTCTGGTATTTTGGATCACTTGGGAGATGCTATCTCACTGAATACCTTGTTCTTTATTTTGGTCAGTCTCTTTATGTACGTCGTCTTGGCTGCCTTTCTAGGTTCTATGGTTTCTCGTCCTGAGGACTCAGGAAAAGCCTTGTCGCCTTTGATGATTTTGATTATGGGTGGTTTTTTTGGAGTGACAGCTCTAGGTGCAGCTGGTGACAATCTCATCTTGAAGATTGGTTCTTATATTCCCTTTATTTCGACCTTCTTTATGCCATTTAGAACTATTAATGGCTATGCAGGGGGAGTAGAAGCATGGATTTCACTTGCTATTACAGTGATTTTTGCGGTGGTAGCAACAGGATTTATCGGACGCATGTATGCCAGCCTAGTCCTTCAAACAGATGATTTAGGGATTTGGAAAACATTTAAACGTGCCTTATCTTATAAATAGAAGAGCCTCGCGAAAGCGAGGTTTTTTAGAGATAAAAAGAGTGGAATCACGAACCTAATTATGCACACATTATGTAAACAGGTTGCTTGAGAACTCAATTGTATAGTGAACTGAATCTGGAATAGGATAATATTGCTTCTAAAACATTCTTATAAATTGATTTGAATTCCAAAACCAGGGTGTGCAATTCTTATTTCCCATCACTTTATTTATTGATTATGATAGAACTCTTATCGGTCTGTAACAAAATTTCAATAATATAAAAACGCATCCTATCAGGACTCAACTTGATAGGATGCGTTTTTTGATTGTGAAGACTTTTCATCCAGCCTCTTTATGTGATAAAGTATCGTTAATATTCAATGAAAATCAGACTGGGAAGTTAGCGGAAGGCTCCTCGAAACATAGTTTTGAGGTTGAGGAACTGACCAAGTCAGTAACGTATACACACTAAGGACAAGCTGACGTGGTTTGAAGAGTATAAAAATCGGTTTCGTAAGCATCCAATAATAGGGTGTTTTGATAGTGTCATCATTTGGATAAGCATTATAGTATAGTGATATGAAATCAACTAAACTAAATAAGAAATATAGATTATCAAAACTCTTTGAAAAGATTGCATTAAATCTAAATAACATAGACGTCTTCAGCGTGTGCTGTCTCATCTTATGCGAAAATCTTATAAGGAGAGTATAGAAAATCTCGGTTGTAATCAACTAACTGATTGGAGAAATGTATAAATATGAGAAGTTAGACCCCCATGTCACTACCATAATGAGATTGCTCGAATTCCTTGCTTTTTATACTCAATGAAAATCAAAGAGCAAACTAGCCGCAGGCTGCTNNTTCGAAGAGTATTAACTCAATATCAAACTAGCTACGATGGGGCTGACAAAGACATAGAGAATACCAGTGACACCGATAGCCAAACCACCCATGGCTCCTGCTACAGAGCCGTATCGGAAGGCTGTTCCTGTTCCAACTGCATGGCCTGTTCCTCCAAGGGAAAGACCAACAGCTACTGGGTCGTCAATTTTCAACCACATCAAAAGGGTTGGTCCGATGACACTGGTTAAAATCCCAGTTGCCACGACTACCACCAAGGTCACGGTCGTCAGACCTTGCAATTTTTCTGTGATTCCCACTGCCATGGCGGTTGTTACTGACTTGGGAAAGAGAGAAATGGCTAGGAAAAAGTCCATACCAAAGATTTTGGCCACAAGGGCTGTGAAAGAGGTATTGACAACTACTGCTAGCAGACTACCAAAGAGAATACTCCGAGCATGGTGCTTCATCAAATGAAAACTCTTGTAAAGCGGAATCCCCAAAGCCACTGTCGACGGGACAATCAAGTTGTTCAGATAAACCCCACCTTGGTAGTAATCTTGATAAGAAATACCCGTCACCTTAAGAAAAATAATGATAAAAATAGCCGACAAAAGCAGGGGCGTTGTCAATGGATGAGGAAAACGTCTGTAAATCAACATCCCCACTAGATAAGCTAGGATAGACAGGGCAAGCCCAAATAGGGGATTGGAAACAAATTCACTCATTTGGCATCTCCTTTCTCATAATCTCCCTCAAACCGTCGTTTGATAAACTGAACTACCAAGGCTATGAGGATAATATTGACAACTGCTGCAAAAAAGACAATCAAAACAATGGGTAGGAGATAGGGAGCAATCACATCAAACTTTTCCATGATTCCTACTGCTGGCGGCAAAAAGAGAATGGTCATATTGGCCAGCAAGAAATTCCCCACCATGTTGACATGCCTAGTTCTCAACCATTTGAATTGTAGGGATAGAAAGAGAATAATCAAGCCGATAATACTGCCTGGGATGGGCAAATGAAAGAAACTGGAAATCCCCTCTCCGATTAGAGAAATCACAAAGAGAATCATTAATTGAACATATAATTTCATCCTAAACTCCACGAAATAGACTTCTTGAATACCAGTTTACTCTTTTTTCAGAAAATTTCAAGGAAATGAACAAGGGATAATGAAAATTAAAGAACAAACTAGGAAGTCAGCTGCATGTTACTCAAAGTAAAGTGTTGGGTTTGTAGGTCAAACTGACATAGTTTGAAGCGATTTTCGAAGAATATTACTTTTCTTTGCTTAAGTGAATGACTTGGTCGTAGTTTTTTAAGTCCTCTTCTGTGTAGTGGTGAATGACTTCTATGACTGTTTGAGGTAGGGAGAAGAGCAAGTCGCTAATTTTTCTGCTATTTTCCGAGTCAAGATTGGCCTTAATCTCGTCTGCTAAGATGAGTTGGCTATCATGGTAGAGGGCGCGGGCGATTTCTAGGCGTTGTTTCTCGCCACCAGACAGACTATCATTGCTGAGCGTTCGATTTTTCAAATGTTCTAAACCTGTTTTTTTGAGGATATGATTTAGCGTTTGCTTTTATCTAAAATACTTCATATAAAAATGTAAATTTTGGGGGGATATACAATTAAATGAAAATATCGTAATGACACAGATTGAAACAAAAAGCGAACAAAACAGA
>NZ_VMNC01000071.1:0-26990 GCF_013277505.1 Streptococcus sp. k-378
ATACCTACGGCAAGGCGACGTTGACGCAGTTTGAAGAGATTTTCGAAGAGTATAAAGGTGTACCGAGATGAACACCTCTTCATCAATGTCTCTGGTCGTGGAGACAAGGACCTAGCTGCGATTGCAGATTACCTAGAAGCTAAAAAATAATAGATGGAAAAATTACAGTCTTTTCTCTCACAGAGAGCTTGTGGTTGCTGAAAACAAGTAGAGAAAGCTGTAAAGTTGGGTTCATCTGAAACGAGAGAAGAAAACATCATTCTTAAGGGAGTGCCCTTTATCGCACAGCCTGTTACAGGAGATATCTGAGACAGGAATGAGAGATAGGAGAAATCCTATAATTGAGGTGGCACCGCGAATTTCGTCCTCACGCAAGTTATTTTGCGTGGGGATTTTTATATATTTATCGCAGATATTGCGATTAATTTTTTAAATATTTTCAATAAATAGGTCGTTATAGAATATTTACGAACGAAGTGAGTTTCTAAAAGCTGTTTCCCGCCATAGTGGTATCTTAGAGAAGCAAAGATGCTTCTCTAGGACGGAATTTTTGAGAGTAAAATAGTTCGGGGAACTATTTTAGCCTGAGCCTAGAAATGAATGAGCGAGGAGCTCAAAAATTAGGTCTTTCATTTCATGGATTTCTAAAATCATCCACTGGATAATTTTACCTCCCGTCCGCACTATTTAAGGGAAATAGAAAAAAGATAAAAAATTAAAAATAAGGAACTGAAAGGGAAATTACAATGGAACGAATCATTCATGGAGATGTCTTATCACCAATCTTGGCTTATATGCGCCTAAAGGGGCAACACAAGGTTATTTTAGAAAGTATTCCGAGAGACAAGGAAACGGCTCGTTTTTCTATCCTAGCCTATAATCCAGTTTTTGAGATTAAGTTTGAAAATGGAGTTCTCTATCAAAATGGTCAAGTGATTGATCGGGATCCCTTGGATTTCCTTTATGAAGTGATTCATAAGAGTCAGCACCACTCAGAGCTCCCTTTTGGTGGTGGAGCCATTGGTTTTGTGGGTTACGATATGATTTCGCTTTATGAAGAAATTGGTCAAATCCCTGAGGATACAATTGGGACGCCAGACATGCATTTCTTTGTCTATGAGAGCTATATGGTCTTTGACCACAAGAAGGAGAAGATACATGTCATAGAGGCTGCACTTTATAGTGAGCGCAGTCAAGAGGCCTTGGAAAAATCCTTGAACCAAGTGCTTGAGGAATTACGCATTCCTGCTCCAAATGAATTTGAAGACTTGGATCTATCTCCGTTAGACTTCAAACCGCATATCGCTCCACATAAGTTTGAGGGAATGGTAGAAACAGCTCGTGACTTGATTCGTAACGGAGATATGTTCCAATGTGTACTCAGCCAGCGTTTCTCAGCAGAAGTTACTGGAAATCCATTTGACTTCTACAGAAATCTCCGCGTGACTAATCCTTCTAATTACCTTTATTTCTATGATTTTGGGGATTATCAAATCATCGGAGCTAGTCCAGAAAGTTTGGTTTCTGTCAAAAATGGCATCGTGACAACCAATCCGATTGCAGGGACGCGACCAAGAGGGGCTACGGATGAAGAAGACAAGACCTTGGCGACTGACCTCCTCTCTGATGAGAAGGAAACAGCAGAACATCGAATGTTGGTAGACTTGGGGCGTAACGATATTGGCCGCATCTCTGAAACGGCCAGTGTCCAAGTTACTAAGTATATGAAGGTGGAGCTCTTCCGCTACGTCATGCATTTGACCAGCGTGGTCAAGGGGCGTTTGCTTCCAGAACTCACGGCCATGGATGCCTTGAAAGCTACACTTCCTGCTGGAACCGTTTCTGGAGCACCAAAGATTCGGGCGATGAGACGCATCTATGAACTGGAAACGGAAAAACGGGGCGTATATGCAGGAGCAATCGGCTACTTGTCTGCGACGGGTGATATGGATTTGGCCATTGCCATCCGAACCATGATTCTCAAAAATCAAAGAGCCTATGTGCAGGCTGGGGCAGGGATTGTCTACGACTCTATCGCCCAAAACGAATACCAAGAAACCATTAACAAAGCAAAATCTATGACTAGAATTGGAGAACTAAGACCATGATTTTATTGATTGACAACTATGATTCTTTTACCTATAACTTGGCCCAATACATTGGGAATTTTGCAGAAGTTCAGGTTCTGAGAAATGATGATTCCAAGCTGTATGAAGAAGCTGAAAAAGCAGATGGTCTGGTCTTTTCTCCTGGTCCTGGTTGGCCAGTTGATGCTGGAAAGATGGAAGACATGATTTGTGATTTTGCAGGCAAGAAGCCGATTCTAGGGATTTGTTTGGGTCACCAAGCCATTGCAGAAGTCTTTGGTGGTAAGCTAGGTTTGGCTCCAAAAGTCATGCATGGGAAACAGAGCAATATCAACTTTGAAGCGCCATCTGTTTTGTATCAAGGTATTGAGGATGGACGTGCGGTCATGCGTTATCACAGTATTTTGATTGAGGAAATGCCAGAAGACTTTGAAGTGACAGCTCGTTCGACTGATGACCAAGCCATCATGGGGATTCAACATAAAAACCTACCGATTTATGGCTTCCAGTACCATCCAGAGAGTATTGGAACGCCAGACGGCTTGTCTTCTATTCGGAATTTTATCGAGAAGGTTGTAAAGTGAGGAAACTAGGATGAAAGAGATTATTGAAAAACTAGCAAAATTTGAAAATTTATCAGGTGTGGAAATGACGGATGTCATTGAGCGTATCGTAACTGGGCGTGTAACTGAAACGCAGATTGCTTCTCTCCTCTTAGCTCTTAAGATGAAGGGGGAAACACCTGAAGAACGCACAGCCATTGCCCAAGTCATGAGAGGACATGCCCAGCATATTCCAACTGAGATTCATGATGCCATGGACAACTGTGGTACAGGTGGGGACAAGTCTTTCAGTTTTAATATTTCCACAACTGCAGCCTTTGTCTTGGCTGGTGGCGGTATTCACATGGCCAAGCATGGTAACCGCTCGATTTCTTCTAAATCTGGTTCCGCAGATGTCCTCGAAGCCTTGGGAATCAATCTTGACCTCAAACCAGCTGAACTAGGTAAGGTCTTTGATAAAACTGGAATCGTCTTTCTCTTCGCTAAAAATATGCACCCAGCTATGAAATACATCATGCCAGCTCGTTTGGAATTGGGAATTCCAACGATTATGAATTTGACTGGTCCACTGATTCATCCAATGGCTTTAGAAACACAGCTTCTTGGAATTAGTCGTCCAGAACTGCTAGAAAGTACAGCTCAGGTTTTGAAAAATATGGGTCGCAAACGTGCCATCGTGGTTGCTGGACCAGAAGGGTTGGATGAAGCTGGCTTGAACGGAACAACCAAGATTGCACTTCTTGAAAATGGCGAAATCAGCTTGTCAAGCTTTACTCCAGAGGATTTGGGAATGGAAGGCTATGCTATGGAAGATATTCGTGGTGGGAATGCTCAGGAAAATGCAGAAATTTTGCTTAGCGTTCTGAAAAACGAAGCAAGTCCATTCTTGGAAACGACAGTCTTGAATGCTGGTCTTGGTTTCTATGCTAATGGTAAGATTGATAGCATCAAGGAAGGAGTTGCCTTGGCCCGTCAAGTGATTGCTAGAGGCAAGGCCCTTGAAAAACTCAGACTGTTACAGGAGTACCAAAAATGAGTCAGGAATTTTTAGCACGAATCTTAGAGCAGAAGGCGCGTGAGGTGGAGCAGATGAAGCTGGAGCAAATCCAGCCTCTGCGCCAGACCTATCGCTTGGCAGAATTTTTGAAGAATCATCAGGACCGCTTGCAGGTAATCGCTGAGGTCAAGAAAGCTAGCCCTAGTTTGGGAGATATCAATCTCGATGTGGATATTGTGCAACAGGCCCAGACTTATGAAGAAAACGGAGCAGTGATGATTTCGGTGTTGACAGATGAGGTTTTCTTTAAAGGGCATTTGGATTATCTACGGGAAATTTCCAGTCAGGTAGAGATTCCGACGCTCAACAAAGACTTTATCATCGATGAAAAGCAAATCATCCGCGCTCGCAATGCAGGTGCGACAGTTATCTTGCTCATTGTGGCAGCCTTGTCCGAAGAACGCCTCAAGGAACTGTATGACTACGCGACAGAGCTTGGTCTGGAAGTCTTAGTGGAGACTCACAATCTAGCTGAACTAGAGGTAGCCCACAGACTTGGTGCTGAGATTATCGGGGTCAACAACCGCAACTTGACTACCTTTGAGGTCGACTTGCAGACCAGTGTAGATTTAGCCCCTTACTTTGAGGAAGGTCGCTATTACATTTCTGAATCTGCCATTTTCACAGGGCAGGATGCGGAACGACTAGCCCCATACTTTAACGGAATTTTGGTAGGGACAGCTCTTATGCAGGCAGAAAATGTGGCCCAGAGAATCAAGGAGTTGCAGATTGACAAAGGTTAAAATTTGTGGACTATCGACCAAAGAAGCGGTGGAAACAGCCGTTTCAGCAGGAGCCGACTATATCGGTTTTGTCTTTGCACCTAGTAAAAGACAGGTGACTTTAGAAGAGGCAGCTGAGTTGGCAAAGCTTATTCCTGCAGATGTGAAAAAGGTTGGAGTATTTGTTTCACCAAGTCGGGTAGAACTGCTGGAAGCGATTGACAAAGTTGGCTTGGACTTGGTTCAAGTTCACGGTCAGGTGGCAGATGATTTATTTGAGAATTTGCCTTGTGCTAGCATTCAGGCTGTGCAGGTAGATGGAGAGGGTCATGTGCCCAATTCTCAGGCAAACTATCTACTCTTTGATGCCCCTGTGGCTGGGAGTGGCCAGCCCTTTGATTGGGGTCAACTGGATACGACTGGATTACCTCAGTCTTTCTTTATCGCAGGTGGGCTTAATGAAGACAATGTAGTAAAAGCAATTCAACACTTTACTCCCTATGCAGTAGATGTATCAAGCGGAGTGGAGACAGATGGACAAAAAGATCATGAAAAGATTAGAAGATTTATAGAGAGGGTAAAGAATGGCATATCAAGAACCAAATAAAGATGGATTTTACGGAAAATTCGGCGGACGTTTTGTCCCAGAAACATTGATGACAGCAGTTTTGGAGTTGGAGAAGGCCTACCGTGAAAGTCAGGCAGACCCAAGTTTCCAAGAGGAATTAAACCAACTTTTGCGCCAGTATGTGGGACGTGAAACTCCTCTTTATTACGCAAAAAACTTGACCCAGCATATCGGCGGAGCCAAGATTTATCTCAAACGGGAAGACCTTAACCATACAGGAGCCCACAAGATTAACAATGCCTTAGGACAAGTTTGGCTTGCCAAACGCATGGGTAAAAAGAAAATTATCGCAGAAACGGGTGCTGGTCAGCACGGTGTGGCAACTGCAACTGCTGCGGCCCTCTTTAACATGGAATGTACCATCTACATGGGTGAGGAAGATGTCAAACGCCAAGCCCTCAATGTCTTCCGCATGGAGCTTTTGGGAGCCAAGGTCGAGGCTGTAACAGATGGTTCGCGCGTGCTCAAGGATGCGGTCAATGCAGCCCTTCGTTCATGGGTGGCTAATATCGACGATACCCACTATATCCTTGGTTCTGCCTTGGGGCCTCATCCATTTCCAGAAATCGTTCGTGACTTCCAAAGTGTCATCGGTCGAGAGGCTAAACAACAGTATCGCGATATGACAGGCCAAGATCTGCCAGATGCCCTAGTAGCCTGTGTTGGTGGTGGGTCGAATGCCATCGGTCTCTTCCATCCATTTGTAGAAGATGAGTCTGTAGCTATGTATGGGGCTGAAGCGGCTGGACTTGGTGTGGATACGGAGCACCACGCAGCTACCTTGACCAAGGGTCGTCCTGGTGTTCTTCACGGTTCCCTCATGGATGTGCTCCAAGATGTCCATGGTCAAATTCTTGAAGCCTTCTCTATCTCAGCAGGTTTGGACTATCCTGGTATCGGTCCTGAACATTCTCACTACCACGATATCAAACGTGCCAGCTATGTTCCTGTGACTGACGAGGAAGCCTTGGAAGGATTCCAACTCTTGTCTCGTGTGGAAGGGATTATCCCAGCCTTGGAATCTAGCCATGCTATCGCCTTTGCGGTGAAATTGGCCAAAGAACTCGGTCCAGACAAGTCCATGATTGTCTGTCTATCAGGTCGTGGTGACAAGGATGTGGTTCAAGTCAAAGACCGCTTGGAAGCAGATGCAGCAAAGAAGGGAGAAGCTCATGCCTAAGACACTAACAGAAAAATTAAACGCTATAAAAGCAGCTGGAAAAGGAATTTTCGTTCCCTATATCATGGCTGGTGACCACGAGAAAGGTTTGGACGGTCTTGCTGAAACAATTCACTTTTTAGAAGATTTGGGTGTCTCTGCAATTGAAGTGGGTATTCCCTTTTCAGACCCTGTTGCAGATGGACCTGTTATCGAAGAAGCTGGCTTGCGCAGTTTAGCCCACGGGACCTCTACCCAGGCTTTGGTTGAAACCTTGAAAACCATTGAAACAGAGATTCCACTGGTCATCATGACCTACTTCAACCCCCTCTTTCAGTACGGTATGGAGAACTTTGTCAAAGATTTGGCAGATACAGCGGTTAAGGGCTTGATTATTCCAGACCTTCCTCATGAGCATGCCAATTTTGTAGAGCCATTTTTGGCAGACACAGACATGGCCTTGATTCCTCTAGTAAGCTTGACAACAGGGATTGAGCGCCAGAAAGAGTTGATTGAAGGGGCAGAAGGATTTGTCTATGCGGTTGCCATCAATGGGGTGACAGGGAAATCTGGCAATTACCGTGCAGACTTGGACAAGCACTTGGCACAATTGCATCAAGTGGCGGATATCCCAGTCTTGACAGGTTTTGGTGTGTCTAGTCAAGCCGATGTTGAACGCTTCAATGCGGTGTCAGATGGCGTTATCGTCGGTTCGAAAATTGTAAAAGCTCTCCACGAGGGAGAGCCGATTGAGGACTTTATTAAACAAGCAGTAGCTTACCAAAAATAATCACACAAGTAGCAAGTAAGAGGAAAGGCACGAAAGGAAGTCTTTCCTTTTTCTTTTGCAGGAGAAAGGCTAGAATTCCTGTTGCAGAAGCAAACTGAATCAAGATGAGTAATTCGGTTACGCTAAAGACGAGAGAGCAGGAAGCTAAAAAGAGAAAATCCCCTGCGCCCATGCGGATATCGATAAAATGAGCCACAATTCCAAGAGCAAGGAAGAAGACCATGACTAGATTCCAGCCAGAGGAAGCCATGAGGATTAGGTGGAAAGTCATCCAGACCAGTAAGGGATATTCCTGATGGCGAAAGTCGTAGATACCCAAGGTCAAACCAGCAGTGATTAGGATGACTTGACTCAAGGAAAGTAATTCCCAAGACCAAGCCAGAAAGATAAGCCCTAAGCCTAGTTCCAAAAGGGCATACCAGATAGGATAAGGAGCCTTGCAGTAGCGACAGCGAAAGCGATTGAAGACCTGCGAGAGAATCGGAATCAAATCTAAGGGATGCAAGGGAGTCTGACAGGAATCGCAGTGACTGGCAGGTTGGATAATAGATTGCTCTGGAAAACGGTCAATGACCAAACCAAGAAAGGAAGCGAGAATGCTCCCGACAAGAAAAAAATAAAAATCAATCATACTTATCTATTCGTAAAAAATGGGAGAAGTAGTATAATGGAGAAACATAGATAAGATGGTGAGGCAAAGATGACAATTCGTTTTGAAGAAAAGGTGAGCACAGAAAATGCTCAGCTCGTATGCCAATGGTCCAACTCCCTAGGCAAATCATTTCAAGAACAATGGATGGGACCAAGGATTTCATTTCCATTGACAATTCAAGTCTTGCAAGATTTGGAAGGAATCTTTTCAATCTTTGAAGGACAAGAGTTTGTGGGGCTTATCCAGAAAATCAGACTAGAAGAGAGAAATCTACATATCGGACGCTTTTTGATCAACCCCCAGAAACAGGGGCAGGGACTAGGTAGCCAGACTTTAAGGAAATTTGTTAGTTTGGCCTTTGAAAATGAAGACATAGATAGTATTTCTTTAAATGTATTCGAAGTAAATCAAGCAGCCAAGCACCTTTACCAAAAAGAAGGATTTGAAATCGTTCAAATAGTTGAAGAACCTGTACGAAAATACATTATGAGAAAGGGGAGATAGGAAGTAAAAAAGTCTTTTCCTGTTTTATGTAGATGTTTACACATGAAAATTGAAGTATTTTCAAAAGCTAATTGGAGTGATTTTATTCATGATGGGAAAAAGGGGCTGGACAAAAATGATTGAGAAATAGTTGCTAAAAAAGCGTTTGCATGATACTATATATTGAAAGGAGGTGATAATATGGTAGAACAAAGAAAATCAATTACCATGAAAGATGTTGCTTTAGAAGCAGGAGTTAGTGTTGGAACAGTTTCACGTGTGATTAATAAAGAAAAAGGTATTAAAGAAATAACTTTGAAAAAAGTGGAACAAGCAATTAAAACCTTGAATTACATTCCAGATTACTACGCTAGAGGAATGAAAAAAAATCGAACAGAAACGATTGCAATCATTGTACCAAGTATCTGGCATCCCTTCTTTTCAGAATTTGCTATGCATGTGGAAAATGAAGTCTATAAGAGGAATAATAAATTACTCTTATGTTCTATAAATGGTACAAATAGAGAGCAAGACTATCTGGAGATGTTGCGTCATAATAAAGTTGATGGAGTGGTTGCTATTACCTATAGTCCAATTGAACATTACCTGTCGTCAGGAATTCCCTTTGTCAGTATTGACCGTACATACTCAGATATTGCCATTCCTTGTGTTTCATCAGATAATGATGCAGGTGGAAGAGAAGCAGCTAAACAACTAATTAGTAAAGGATGTCAGCATTTAGCCTTTGTGGGCGGACATAATACAACCATTAATGAAACCAAACGTCGTAGAATTTCCTTTGAAAAGTATGTCCAAGAGCATAAAATACCTCTTAGTATTTTTGATTTGGATGAGACAGTTACTGACTATCATGGGAAGCTAGAGAGTTTCTTGGAAGAAAATTCTTCTATAGATGGAATTTTTACAATTAACGACTTTACAGCTTTAGATGTTATTGATATACTAGAAAAAAATGGCAAACATATTCCTCATGATGTCCAAATTATTGGATACGATGGAATTAAAATGGCTGGAGATAGAGATTATCTACTTTCAACAATTGAGCAACCCCTGGAAGAAATGGCCAAAGAAGCGGTTCGGATTTTGTTTGATATTCTTGATGGAAAGACTGTTAATTTGCAGACAATCCTACCAGTAAAATTTGTTGAAGGAAAAACAACAAAAAATGAAAATAAGTCTTGACAGAAAGCGCTATCAATGATATAATGAATTCAGATAAAAAAAGATTTATTTTTTAAAGAAAAAATGAAACGTTTCAAAAATAAAATAAATAGACAGCGCCAAGCGCTATCTTTTTCGACCAAAAATGAAACGTTTCAAAAAAGGAGGTTGCTATGAATAGCAAAGCGAAGCAAGTTTCTCTTTGGGAAAGAATCAAGAAACAAAAACTCTTGTTATTGATGACTGTCCCTGGTTTAGTTTTAACCTTTATCTTTAAATACATTCCTATGTATGGGGTTTTAATCGCATTTAAAGATTATAATCCCTTAAAAGGAATTTTAGGGAGTGATTGGATTGGTTTTTCTGAGTTTACAAAATTCATATCCTCTCCCAACTTTGGTATCTTGTTAGCCAATACTTTAAAATTAAGTATATATGGTTTATTGCTTGGCTTTTTACCACCAATCATTCTTGCTATTATGCTCAATCAACTCTTGAGTGAAAAAGTCAAAAAACGAATTCAGCTCATTTTATACGCACCAAACTTTATCTCAGTCGTTGTTATTGTCGGTATGATTTTCCTTTTCTTTTCAGTGGGAGGACCAATTAACAATTTTCTCTCTATGTTTGGAATCAAGGCTGACTTCTTGACAAATCCAGACTTCTTTAGACCTTTATACATCTTTAGTGGTATCTGGCAAGGAATGGGCTGGGCTTCAACGCTCTACACGGCAACGTTGGTAAATGTAGATCCAGCCTTAGTAGAAGCAGCACGACTGGATGGAGCCAATATCTTCCAACGAATCTGGCACATTGATATTCCAGCTCTTAAGCCTATTATGGTTATCCAATTTGTTTTAGCTGCAGGTGGAATCATGAATGTCGGATATGAAAAAGCATTCCTGATGCAGACATCGTTGAACTTGCCAACTTCTGAAATTATCTCTACATATGTCTATAAAGTTGGTCTTGTATCAGGAGACTATTCTTACTCAACAGCGGTTGGTTTGTTTAATGCGGTGATTAACGTAGTATTGCTTGTTGCAGTTAACCAAATCGTTAAACGCATGAATAATGGTGAAGGAATTTAAGGAGGAAAGTATGAAAAATTCAATTATGGATACAAAATTTGATAGACGTATCTTACTCTTAAATAAAATCATTATTGTCTTTATAGTCTTGATGACCTTACTTCCTTTACTTTATATCGTCGTAGCATCCTTTATGGATCCTAAGGTTCTGGTTAGTAGGGGGATTAGCTTTAATCCAGCCGATTGGACGGTAGAAGGTTACCAGCGTGTATTCAGTGACCAATCTATTCTAAGAGGTTTTATCAATTCCCTGCTTTATTCTTTTGGCTTTGCGGCTTTAACAGTCTTGCTATCTGTGTTTACAGCTTATCCTCTTTCCAAAAAAGATTTGGTAGGGCGCCGTTGGATTAACTACTTCTTGATTGTGACCATGTTCTTTGGTGGTGGTTTAGTCCCAACTTACTTGCTGGTAAAAGATTTGGGAATGCTCAATACTCCATGGGCTATCATTGTTCCAGGTGCTGTCAATGTTTGGAATATTATTCTTGCTAGGGCTTATTTCCAAGGATTGCCTGAAGAATTGGTAGAAGCAGCCGTCATTGATGGTGCAAATGATTTACAGATTTTCTTCAAAATCATGCTTCCTCTTGCAAAACCAATTATGTTTGTTCTCTTCCTCTATGCTTTTGTAGGACAGTGGAACTCATACTTTGATGCAATGATTTATATCAAGGATCCAAATTTGGAACCATTGCAACTTGTACTTCGTAAAATTCTCATTCAAAGCCAACCAGGTCAAGATATGATTGGGGCACAAGCGGCTATGAATGAAATGAAACGTTTAGCTGAATTAATTAAATACGCAACTATTGTCATTTCCAGCTTGCCATTGATTGTTATGTATCCATTCTTCCAAAAATACTTTGATAAAGGAATTATGGCTGGTTCACTTAAAGGATAAAAAAAGAAAAAATAAAAGGAGTTTTCTCATGAAATTCAAAACATTCTCAAAATCAGCAGTTTTGTTGACAGCTAGTTTAGCAGTACTTGCAGCCTGTGGCTCAAAAAATACAGCTTCAAGTCCAGATTATAAGTTGGAAGGTGTAACATTCCCGCTTCAAGAAAAGAAAACATTGAAGTTTATGACAGCCAGTTCACCGTTAGCACCCAAAGACCCAAATGAAAAATTGATTTTGCAACGTTTGGAGAAGGAAACTGGCGTTCATATTGACTGGACCAACTACCAGTCTGACTTTGCAGAAAAACGTAACTTGGATATTTCTAGTGGTGATTTACCAGATGCTATCCACAACGACGGAGCTTCAGATGTGGACTTGATGAACTGGGCTAAGAAAGGTGTAATCATTCCAGTTGAAGACTTGATTGATAAATATATGCCAAATCTTAAGAAAATTTTGGATGAGAAACCAGAATACAAGGCCTTAATGACAGCACCTGACGGACACATCTATTCATTCCCATGGATTGAGGAACTTGGAGAAGGAAAAGAATCTATCCATAGTGTCAACGATATGGCTTGGATTAACAAAGATTGGCTTAAGAAACTTGGTCTTGAAATGCCAAAAACTACTGATGATCTGATTAAAGTCCTAGAAGCTTTCAAAAACAGGGATCCAAATGGAAATGGAGAGGCTGATGAAATTCCATTTACATTTATTAGTGGTAACGGAAACGAAGATTTTAAATTCCTATTTGCTGCATTTGGTATAGGGGATAACGATGATCATTTAGTAGTTGGAAATGATGGCAAAGTTGACTTCACAGCAGATAACGATAACTATAAAGAAGGTGTCAAATTTATCCGTCAATTGCAAGAAAAAGGCTTGATTGATAAAGAAGCTTTCGAACATGATTGGAATAGTTATATTGCTAAAGGTCATGATCAGAAATTTGGTGTCTACTTCACATGGGATAAGAGTAATGTTACTGGAAGTAACGAAAGTTATGATGTTTTACCAGTACTTGCTGGGCCAAGTGGTCAAAAACACGTAGCTCGTACAAACGGTATGGGATTTGCACGTGACAAGATGGTTATTACCAGTGTAAACAAAAACCTAGAATTGACAGCTAAATGGATTGATGCACAATACGCTCCACTCCAATCTGTGCAAAATAACTGGGGAACTTACGGAGATGACAAGCAACAAAATATCTTTGAATTGGATCAAGCAACTAACAGCCTCAAACACTTACCACTAAACGGAACTGCACCAGCAGAACTTCGTCAAAAGACTGAAGTAGGAGGACCACTAGCTATTCTAGATTCATACTATGGTAAAGTGACAACTATGCCAGATGATGCCAAATGGCGTTTGGATCTTATCAAAGAATATTATGTTCCTTACATGAGCAATGACAATAACTATCCAAGAGTCTTTATGACACAGGAAGATCTGGATAAGATTGCCCACATCGAGGCAGATATGAATGACTATATCTACCGCAAGCGCGCTGAATGGATTGTAAATGGTAATATTGATGCTGAGTGGGATGATTACAAGAAAGAACTTGAAAAATACGGACTTTCAGATTACCTCGCTATTAAACAAAAATACTACGACCAATATCAAGCAAACAAAAACTAGAGGTTGATTATGGGAGATAAGAAATACACAGTAGAAAAAGCAAATCGTTTTATAGCAGAAAATAAACATCTCGTAAATACTCAGTATAAGCCTGAAGAACATTTTTCAGCTGAGATTGGTTGGATCAATGATCCAAATGGATTTGTCTATTTTCGTGGAGAATACCATCTCTTTTATCAATTCTATCCTTATGATAGTGTTTGGGGACCTATGCACTGGGGTCATGCTAAAAGTAAGGACTTGGTGACTTGGGAGCACTTGCCGGTGGCACTTGCTCCTGACCAAGATTATGACCGAAATGGTTGTTTCTCAGGCTCTGCCATTGTCAAGGATGATCGCCTCTGGCTCATGTATACTGGGCATATCGAAGAAGAAACTGGTGTCCGCCAAGTGCAAAATATGGCATTTTCAGACGACGGGATTCACTTTGAAAAGATTGAACAAAATCCAGTTGCAACTGGAGCAGACTTGCCAGATGAGTTGATTGCTGCTGATTTCCGTGATCCAAAACTCTTTGAAAAAGATGGACGCTATTACTCCGTAGTAGCTGCCAAACACAAGGATAATGTGGGCTGTATCGTTCTACTAGGGTCCGATAACCTAGTAGAATGGCAGTTCGAATCCATCTTTTTAAAAGGGGTAGAACACCAAGGCTTTATGTGGGAATGCCCAGATTACTTTGAATTAGATGGGAAGGATTGCCTTATTATGTCACCCATGCGTTATCAGCGTGAGGGAGACTCATATCATAACATCAACTCATCGGTTTTGTTCACGGGTAAGGTGGATTGGGAAGAAAAACGTTTTATCCCAGAATCAGTTCAAGAAATTGATCATGGTCAAGACTTCTATGCTCCACAAACATTGTTGGACGATCAAAATCGTCGTATCCTGATTGCTTGGATGCAGACATGGGGGCGTACCCTTCCAACCCATGATCAAGAACACAAATGGGCATGTGCCATGACTTTACCTAGAATTCTAAGATTGGAAGATGGTAAACTAAGACAATTCCCTGTTAAAAAAGACCAATATCAAATTCAAATAGATAAAGATTGTCATTACCACTTAGGAAATGATACAGATTATCTTGAATTTGGTTATGACAGTAATGCGCAGCAAGTTTATATTGATCGTAGCCATCTTGTTCAAAAAATTCTAGGTGAAGAAGAACAGGACACTAGTCGACGGCATGTAGATATTGAAGCTAAAGAATTGGATGTTATTTTAGATAAAAATTCCATCGAGATTTTTGTTAATCAAGGCAAAGCAAGCTTGACTGCAACTTATTACTTAACAGTGCCAGCGGAGCTATCACGAATCGATTAAAAATTAAGTTATTTCTCCTAAAGAAAAAGTTCTCTTTCTAAAATAGTGGAAAGAGGACTTTTTGTGTTTTGGGTATATAAGCTTAGTTTATGGTATTTGTAAAATTGGTGTTGGATTATGATTTAAACTAGTTTTCTAAAGAATTTGAAAAAAATTTTATTTAAGCAAAAAAACCTTGGTTCCAAGGCTTTTCCTGTTGTATTTAGATGCCCCCTACAGGGATCGAACCTGTGACCCACGGATTAAGAGTCCGCTGCTCTGCCAGCTGAGCTAAGGAGGCAAAGAAAAAAGCTGTATTGGTGCCGAAACTTCACGGTTTGTATTGAACCCGCGCAATTAAGCAGGTGGGCAACTCGCTCTAACTGAAGCTGTTTCCGTGTGAGACGGCCTACATGCTGTTAGAAGACTTTTGTTTCCCTAATAATACAAAAAATAGTCGGTCAACACTTAAGTGTGAAGTCGTACACCACAGCGTTTCTATATTTATATGATACCACTTTTTCAAAAAAAATCAAGAGGAAAGTGCAATTTTTTGAAAAGGATTTCAGATTTTTCGCAAATGGTCGATAGCTTCCTTTCTTTGAGCCAAAGCCCGTTCATATTTACCAGTATCTTCTGCTTGGAAATAGTGATGATTACGAATTTTTTCTGGCAGATAGTCTTGCTTGACCCAATTTCCAGGATAGTTGTGTGGATAGAGATAGTCTTGGGCATTCCCCAGTTCCTTGCTTCCACTGTAGTGCCCATCACGCAGGTGTCGCGGAATAGGCAAGTGCCCTGATGTTTTGAGGTCAGCAAGTGCCTTATCCATAGCTACATAGGCTGAGTTGGATTTTGGAGAAAGGGCCAAATCAATCACGACATTGGCAATGAGAATGCGGGCTTCTGGGAACCCAATCTTCTGGGCGGCATCCAGAGCAGTCACGGTATGAATCTGGGCCTCAGGATTGGCTAAGCCGATATCTTCATAGGCGATAACAGTCAAGCGACGAGCGAGACTAGGCAGATCCCCAGCCTCAATCAAGCGGGCAGTATAGTGGAGACTGGCATCCACATCTGAGCCACGAATAGACTTTTGCAGGGCAGATAGAACATCATAGTGACCGTCTCCATCCTTGTCCATAGTGATGTAGCTTCTCTGAAGACTATTTTCCATGATGTCTAAGGTGATGTGGCGAATGCCCTCGTCATTCTCAGGGGTAGAGAGAACAGCCAAGTCCAGTGAGTTAAAGGCAGAGCGAAGGTCTCCGTTTGTAGAGGTTGCGATGAAATCCAGCGCATCCTCATCTAGTTCTATTGGAAAATCAAAACCACGTTCAGGGTTACTTAGAGCTATCTGCAGGGCCTCTTTGACGTCTTGGTTAGACAGAGGTTCCAACTCGAAAATTTGAACTCGGCTACGAATGGCAGGAGTGACAGAGAAGAAAGGATTTTCAGTCGTTGCTCCAATCATGATGACCAGTCCACTTTCCAAGAGAGGCAAGAGGAAGTCTTGCTTGGTCTTATCTAGTCGATGAATTTCGTCTAGCAATAGGACGAGACCACCAGAAAATTTAGCTTCTTCCGAGATTTCTTGCAGTCGCTTTTTACTATCAACTGTCGCATTGAAAGTTCGAAAGGCATACTTGGTCGTTCCAGCGATGGCAGAGGCAATACTGGTTTTGCCGATTCCAGGAGGGCCATATAGAATCATGGAGGACAGGCGGTTGGCTTCCACCATGCGGCGGATGATTTTTCCAGGTCCGACCAGATGCTCCTGACCGATGACCTGGTCGATGGTTTTAGGGCGCATGCGAAGCGCGAGATTGTCTGGCATAGCAGTCCTTTCTAACGTGGATTTTCTGATGTATATGTGGTAAGATGGTAGTATCTATTTTAGCATATTTCCGAGCAATCGGGGCGATTTAAGAGTCGCATAGAAAGAGGATAAAATGGCAATATATGGATTTTTAGATGTTTTAGAGGAAGAGTTGGAGAAGAACTTTCCTTTGGACTTTGAGATTAGTTGGGACAAGCATAACCACGCGGTTGAAGTGAGTTTTCTATTGGAAGCACAAAATGCTGCAGGTGTGGAGATGGTGGATGAGGACGGAGAGGTTTCATCGGATGATATTCTCTTTGAAGAAGCAGTGCTTTTTTACAATCCTGCCAAATCAACAGTCAATGAGGAAGACTATTTGACTGTCATTCCTTACTTACCAAAGAAAGGTTTCTCTCGCGAATTTTTAAACTATTTTGCACTATTCCTAAAAGATACTGCTGAGGTTGGGCTAGATGCCCTTATGGACTTTTTGGAAGACCCAGAAGCAGAAGAATTTGTCATGGAATGGAACCAAAAAGTCTTTGAAGAAGGAAAAGTTGGCTTGGAAGAGGGAGAGTTTTATCCTTATCCGAGATACTAGGAGTTGGTTGGAGATTTTATGAAGAAAATTGGGATTTATTTGGTTTATGTGCTAGCTGTTGTCTTTATTATGCTGGCTTTTCCTTGTGGAACAATCGCATTTGCAGA
The DNA here is from genome assembly GCF_013277505.1 of Streptococcus sp. k-378. Taxonomy (NCBI): domain Bacteria; kingdom Bacillati; phylum Bacillota; class Bacilli; order Lactobacillales; family Streptococcaceae; genus Streptococcus; species Streptococcus sp. k-378. Next base: position 16,799 of record NZ_VMNC01000071.1, read on the forward strand.
GTTGGGGTATTCCACAGTTTTAGTCTTTACTTTTGGTTATGCCTTCGCTCTTCTAAGTATGTATTTAATCTTTATTCTTCATGAGCTGGGACATGCTTTTTGTGGCTACTTGACAGGCTATCGGCTGGTGGCTTTTGGATTAGGACATTTTATTTTGACCAAAAATTCAGGCAAGTTTCGTCTTAGTAGAACAGCCATTCTGAAAAATGTTGGTGCTCAATACATTGGTTTAAAAGAGGATGAAAGCGATAAAAGAATCATCCTGATGCTTTCAGGAGGCTTGATGGTTCATCTCAGCTTGATATTATTGGCGATAGTGTTTGGATTTTTGACAAGAAGCTGGTATTTTGCAGGGACTTGGATTTTTCTTAATTTGTCTTTCTTCTTAAATAACATTTTGCCAGTCGGCATCACCGATGGCGCAAAAATTTGGGAATTGCTACAACACCCTGAAAATACGAAATACGCCTATCTGATGTTGAGGCATTCTGCCCAGACCTTGCTAGCTCCTCAAGAATATGATTTAAAAGACTTTATCATGTCTGTTGATGAGGAGGCGAGAGGGAGTTTTGCAGAAAGTGTTCAGACTCTTCAGGGCTTGGTATTCATATTGGATGATAATATAGAGCTTGCAAAGCAACAATTTCAGTCTGTGTTAGAGAAAACAGATAATTCAATGTCTAAAACTATTTCTCAATTATACCTTCTTCAAATTGCTCTGATAGAAGGAGATAATAAGAAAGCGGAAGAATATGCAAGTATTCGAGGGGTCAAATCCTTTTTATCTCTAAAAACAGCAGATATGCAGGTCATTCAAGCTCGGTATCAATTTAAGGTAAGGAAAGATGTAGTTCAAACTCACAAGGCTATGAAGATTGCTAGACAGAAAATGAATAGCAGCCGGATGTTACGGGATGAGAAAATCTATTATCAAAACTGGTTAGCTGAGCTGGAAAAGGAATTAGCCGAAGGAGTCTAATATGGAAATAGAGATTTCTGATTTCAAAGGCTGTAAGATTGCTTTGTTTTGTGGGGATAAACTTCTGACTATCTTACGCGATGATAAGGCAAGCATTCCCTGGCCCAATATGTGGGAACTGCCCGGTGGGGGACGAGAGGGGGATGAAAGTCCTTTTGAGTGTGCGGCGCGTGAAGTTTATGAAGAACTGGGCATTCATCTAACTGAAGATTGTCTGCTTTGGAGCAAGGTTTACCCAAGTATGCTTTTTGCGGATAAACAATCTGTATTTCTAGTCGGTCAGTTGACACAGGCCCAGTTTGACAAGATTATATTTGGAGATGAGGGACAGGGATATCAGCTGATGAATGTCGAGGAATTTCTTAGTTCCAGTCAAGTTGTCCCTCAGTTGCAGGATAGAGTGAGGGATTATTTTAAGAAAACTAAATGATTTGAAAAAATAGAGAAATTATTAGAGGGGGTAGAATTTAAAGATATGAATATTACCTATATCGTCGGAAATGGTTTGGATTTACAATATGGTTTGAAAACAAGATATAAGGATTTCTATGAATTTCAAAATAAGGTTTACATAAGTAGGAAAGAGAATGAAGAGGAATATTCAAATTTTATTTATGAGTCGCTATTTTCTGATAAAGTAAATGATTATGAAAATTGGTCAGATTTTGAATTGTCAATTGGTAAATTGACAAAAGATAACGACCTCATCTCCTCAAGTATAGAAATGAAGGAGAAATTTATAGATGATTTTAGTGAAGTAGTTGATGATTTAAGAGAATATCTACGCATACAACAAGAAAAAAACATGGAGAAAGGCAATGTAATTGATTTTGTAAGTACTCTAAATGATATGAAGAAATCTCTTCCTGCAATCAATCAGCCTGTTATAGATAAAAAATATAATGAAAATCTATATCAAAGCGACATTGTGAATATATTAACTCTTAATTATACAAATGTAATCGATAAATTATATGATGAGTCAGTAAAATCATTCAGGAATCAATTGCGAAATAATAATTATGATTTTCGTATTGCGCCTCCAATTCATGCACATGGGACAGTAGCTATTTGCACGGTTTTAGGAGTTAGCGATGAAACACAAATTTCAAATAGTTTTGACGAAGAACAAAAAGAATCCTTAATAAAAAATTTAGCTTTGAAGAACTATAGAGAAAAAATGGATGTTAAAAATAGTGATATTATAAAAAACTCTGATATCATTATCCTTTATGGGGTTTCTTTGGGAGAGACTGATAGGTATATCTGGAGTCAAATTGCTGAACGGTCAATCAACAGCTCTGTCCCTGTGATCATTTACCATTATGTACCTAATTTTGATCCAGGAAACCCCACTAGGGTGAAACGTTTATATAGAAATGTAGAAGACAAATTCATACAGAATAGTGGTATTGACTTAGAGTTGGAGAAGAAATTAAGAGATAATCTTATTATTGTTATTGGAAAGACTATTTTTAACCTGATGGAAAGGTAAGAAAGTACAAAATGGAAACATGGCAAGAGTTAAAAGTTACAGTCAAGCGTGAGGGAGAGGAATTGGTCTCCAATCTCTTGATCGAGCTGGGAGCGCAAGGCGTTGCGATTGAAGACAGCATGGACTATGTGGGAAATGTTGACCGCTTCGGCGAGATTTTCCCAGAGGTCGAGCAGCAAGAAGAAATTGTGGTGACCGCCTACTATCCTGATACAGTTGATGTGGCAGTGGTTGAGGCAGATTTGCAGGTTCGTCTCGCGGAACTAACTGATTTTATGGATTTGGGTGAGGTCAAGATGGGGACGACTGCCTTGGCTGAGGAAGACTGGGCAGACAACTGGAAGAAATACTATGAACCAGCTCGTATTACTCATGATTTGACCATCGTGCCGTCTTGGACAGACTATGAGGCGACAGCGGGAGAAAAGATTATCAAGCTGGATCCTGGTATGGCTTTTGGGACTGGAACGCATCCAACCACTAAGATGAGCCTCTTTGCCTTGGAGCAGGTTCTTCGTGGTGGCGAAACGGTGCTAGATGTGGGTACTGGATCAGGCATCCTCTCTATTGCTAGCTCGCTACTTGGTGCTAAGGAAATTTTCGCCTATGACCTAGATGATGTGGCAGTTCGTGTTGCTCAGGAAAATATTGAACTCAACCCTGGTATGGAAAACATCCATGTAGCGGCTGGAGATTTGCTTAAAGGCGTGGAGATTGAAGCAGATGTGATTGTAGCTAATATCTTGGCGGATATCCTCGTTCATCTGACGGATGATGCTTATCGCTTGGTCAAGGATGAAGGCTACCTCATCATGAGTGGAATTATTAAGGACAAGTGGGACATGGTGCGCGAGTCGGCTGAGTCAGCTGGATTTTTCCTCGAAACTCACATGATTCAAGGGGAATGGAATGCCTGTGTCTTCAAGAAAACCAAGGATATTTCCGGTGTGATTGGAGGCTAGTATGCAACAGTATTTTGTCAAGGGGAGTGCAGCCTCTCCTGTCACCATCGAGGACAAGGAAACCAGCAAGCATATGTTTCAGGTTATGCGCTTGAAAGAAGATGATGAGGTTACTTTGGTCTTTGAGGATGGCATCAAGCGCTTGGCGCGCGTGCTGGATGTGGAAGCCCGTCAGTTTGAGTTGATCCAAGAATTGGCTGACAATGCGGAACTGCCAGTCCAAGTGACCATCGCATCCGGCTTTCCTAAGGGAGACAAGCTGGAATTCATCACTCAAAAAGTGACCGAACTGGGTGCTAGCCAAATCTGGGCCTTTCCTGCAGACTGGTCAGTTGCCAAGTGGGATGGCAAGAAATTGGGTAAAAAGGTTGAAAAACTAGAAAAAATTGCCCTTGGAGCAGCAGAGCAAAGCAAGCGTAATCTAGTACCGAGTGTCACACTTTTCGAGAAAAAATCAGACTTTCTAGCCCAACTTGACCAGTTTGACTCTATCATAGTAGCCTATGAAGAGTCGGCCAAAGAAGGAGAAGCCGCTGCGCTCTTACAAGCGGTCACTGGTCTTGAAACAGGAGCTAAACTGCTCTTTATCTTTGGTCCAGAAGGTGGTCTGTCACCTGCAGAAATCGAAAGTTTTGCAGCTAAGGGAGCAGTCTTGGTAGGCCTAGGTCCTCGTATTTTGCGAGCAGAAACAGCACCGCTTTACGCCTTATCAGCCCTTAGTGTTTTAGTAGAATTAGAGAAATAAGAGGAAGAAAATGGAACAAAAACACCGTTCAGAATTTCCAGAGAAGGAACTTTGGGATTTAACAGCTCTATACCAAGACCGTGAGGATTTCTTGCGTGCAATCGAGAAGGCTCGCGAAGACATCAACCAGTTTAGCCGTGATTACAAGGGGAATCTTCATACTTTTGAGGATTTCGAGAAAGCCTTTGCGGAATTGGAACAAATCTATATCCAGATGAGCCATATTGGTAACTATGGTTTTATGCCTCAGACGACAGACTATAGCAATGAAGAATTTGCTAATATCGCCCAAGCTGGGATGGAATTTGAAACAGATGCCAGCGTAGCCTTGACCTTCTTTGACGATGCCTTGGTGGCAGCAGATGAGGAAGTCTTGGACCGTTTGGGTAAATTGCCACATTTAACAGCTGCCATTCGTCAGGCTAAAATCAAAAAAGCCCACTACTTAGGGGCAGATGTGGAGAAGGCCTTGACCAATCTCGGTGAAGTTTTCTACAGTCCGCAGGACATTTATACTAAGATGCGAGCTGGGGATTTTGAAATGGCTGACTTTGAAGCCCATGGCAAGACCTACAAAAACAGCTTTGTGACCTATGAGAATTTCTACCAAAACCATGAGGATGCTGAGGTTCGTGAGAAATCCTTCCGTTCCTTCTCAGAGGGACTTCGTAAGCACCAAAATACGGCTGCAGCAGCCTATCTGGCTCAGGTCAAGTCTGAAAAACTCTTGGCTGATATGAAGGGATACGACTCTGTCTTTGACTATCTTCTAGCTGAACAAGAAGTGGACCGTGTCATGTTTGACCGCCAGATTGACCTCATCATGAAGGACTTTGCACCAGTCGCTCAGAGATACCTCAAGCATGTTGCCAAGGTAAATGGTCTTGAAAAGATGACCTTTGCAGACTGGAAATTGGACTTGGACAGCGCCCTGAATCCTGAAGTGACTATTGACGATGCCTATGATTTGGTCATGAAGTCGGTAGAACCTTTGGGGCAAGAATATTGTCAGGAAGTTGCTCGTTACCAAGAAGAGCGCTGGGTGGACTTTGCTGCTAACAGTGGCAAGGATTCCGGTGGTTATGCGGCGGACCCATATCGCGTACACCCTTATGTCCTCATGAGCTGGACAGGCCGTTTGAGCGATGTCTATACCTTGATTCATGAAATCGGGCATTCTGGTCAATTCATCTTTTCAGACAATCATCAAAGCTATTTCAACGCCCACATGTCGACCTATTATGTTGAAGCACCGTCGACCTTCAATGAATTGCTACTCAGTGATTACTTAGAGAACCAGTCTAATGACCCACGTCAAAAACGCTTCGCTCTGGCTCATCGCTTGACAGACACCTACTTCCATAATTTCATCACCCACCTCTTGGAAGCATCCTTCCAGCGTAAGGTGTATACATTGATTGAAGAAGGGGAGACCTTTGGAGCAAGCAAGCTCAACAGCATTATGAAGGAAGTTTTGACGGATTTCTGGGGAGATGCTATTGAAATTGACGATGATGCAGCTTTGACTTGGATGCGCCAAGCTCACTACTATATGGGCTTGTATAGTTACACTTACTCTGCTGGTCTTGTCATCTCGACAGCTGGTTACCTTCATCTAAAACATTCTGAAACTGGAGCTGAAGACTGGCTCAATCTCCTTAAATCAGGTGGTAGCAAGACACCACTTGAGTCAGCCATGATTATCGGTGCTGATATTTCAACAGACAAACCACTCCGTGATACCATCCAATTCTTGTCTGACACAGTTGACCAGATTATCGCCTACAGTGCTGAGTTGGGGGAGTAAGGGGATAGAGAGGTTGTTATAGAATGGGTATGGACAGTTATTTGCTTAAAAGTCCATGTTTAAATCCCCCATTCCCTTTCGAGGAATTCTTTTCCCTGCTCTGTAATGGTAAGTGAACGTGGCGTTTGTGCAGGGATGACCAATTGTTTTTCACTGAAAAATTCTAAAAGAGCATTGCCGAGAGCTCCGCCGACATGATTTTTACGTTCGCTCCAATCCAAACATTTAGGGCAAAATTTCCGTTTTTTCTTTTTCAATTCATCCGTATCAATGTGTAATTTTCTTTGGAAATAAGACTTCCCAGCTTCAGTGAGTTGGAAGTCTTTTTCTGATTCGCTGAGGAGATTTTCTTGCAAGAGATAATTGGTAATGGAAATGCCAAGCTCACCAGCAATATGGTCATAGCAGGTGCGAGCGACCTTTAATTCCTTTTTGTGAATGTGTTGTTTATAACTTTTGACATCACGCTGAGGAGAGTAGAAGCTGAGAAATTCCAGCATTTCTGCAATGGCAGCACTTTTTAAAGAATAATAATGAAAACGTCCATAGGTTTGTAGAGTGGTTACCTGTGCTTCGGTAAGTAATTTGAGGTGATAGCTGACAGTATGTTGCTTGATTTTGGTAAAGCTGGCAATTTCGTTAACCGTGTGAGCTTTTCCATCCATTAGAATATCTAAAATGTGCATCCGAGAAGGGTCTGATAAGAGTTTTGTGATGATGAAAATATCTGGTTCCATAAAAATTTTCTCCAAATTTCATATATCGATGATTTTCTATCTTTTATTATACTATAATTAAAGCACAAGATAAATAGATTTTTAAAATGTTTTACTAGAGAATATTTTAAATTTTATTGTCTGAGTTTAAATGGAGGTAAAATTACAAAAGTAATTGCAGCAGTATCCACAGTTGAAGGACGTTAATCTTAAGATTACATTCTCAACATTTTTTCAAAAGTGAATGGATTTTTCCATTCCTTTTGTCTATTTTAGGAGGAAATAGAATTGAATTTACCTAAAATTAAAGATATTCATAGTGTCCTATTTTTAAAGGATAAAATTAGATTAGGTATAGGAAAAGATTATGGTATTGAGATTGAGAATCTGGATGAGAAGTATACTCAGCTCATTAAGCTTCTCGATGGACAATACACAATCAATGAAATTTGTAGCTTAGTTGATAGCTTGTCCCCTAATGAGGTAGAAGAAAGTATTTCTTTACTAGATACACTAGGGTATTTGGAGGATAATTTTGTTACTACAACTGAATTAACTTCAGAAGAATTGGACAGATATTCCGTAAATCTTAACTTTTTTAATACTTTAGATACATTATCTTTAACAAAATATGATTATCAGTTAAAATTAAAAAAGACGCGTATTTTGCTCTTAGGTATTGGCGGTATAGGAAGTAATATCTGTCTAGCATTGGCTGAATTAGGTATAGGGCATATTACAGCAGTTGATTTTGATACGGTCGAAGCTAGTAATCTCAATAGACAAATTTTGTATTCGACATCTGATATTGGAAAAAGAAAAGTAGAGGCTGCAAAAGAGTCGCTTAGAAAGTTTAATCCTTTAATTGAATTTGAGGTACTTGATAAAGAGATAGGTTCAAAAGAGGATGTTGATGAGTTAATAAAAACTTCAAAATGTGATATCGTAGTAAATGTTGCAGATTATCCAACAGGCTATATTGATTTTTGGGTCAATGAAGCTTGTGTTCAATACAATAAATTATGTCTGTCTGCTGTGGTGGGTAAGAAAAATGGGAAAGTATATTCAATTATTCCGTATAAAGCAGCGTGCTATTACTGTCAGTTTTTAGAGGATTTGGAAAAAATTCCTGAGTATGCTGAGGAGTTGGAGACTGTTCGTACGATGACAAATTCATTGGAACTAGAGATGTTCAGAACTCCGAATGGTGCTTTAGGTCCTGCTTGTCTATTTCAAGGGTATTTTATTTCGTTTGAAATTTTAAGATATATTTTTTGGGGATACGAAGCATTGCTAACATTTAATAAAAGATTCTCAATTGACTTTATAACATTCGAACAACATTTTGATGAATTAACAAAGTATCCAACATGCTCTATTTGTGGGGGAAAGAAAGAGTGAAGAAGTTAAGTGTTAAAAATCTAAAAAAGCAATATGGTTCTTATGAAGCTGTCAAGGGAATTAGCTTTGAATTGGGAGAAGGAGAGTGTTTGGGGATCTTGGGAATCAACGGTGCTGGCAAAACATCCACTTTAAAGATGATTTACTCACTGACCTCAATTTCCTCAGGAGAGATTGATATCTTGGGGCAAAATATTGAAACCAATCGTCGTAAGAGTAAATCTTGTCTGGGTATTGTAGGGCAGGAGGATATGCTGGACATGACCTTGAATGTTTATGATAATCTTTTTGCTCACGGTCTATGTTATGGTATCTCATCTGTCGAACTTAGGAAGAGAATCGATTCTCTCTTGGATTTTGTTCAACTGAGCAAACATGCGCAAAAGATGGTGAATCAGCTGTCGGGTGGGATGCGACGACGTCTTGTCTTGGCAAGAGCTCTCATCAATCGGCCTGATATTATCATTTTAGATGAACCGACAGTTGGTTTAGACATTCAATCCCGCAATATTATTTGGGATAAACTTTTGGAGTTGAAGGAATTAGGTGTTTCTATCATTATTACTTCCCACTATATGAATGAGATTGAATATTTGACAGATAGGGTGCTGATGCTCCACCAAGGGACTATCAAAGAAGAAGGAACTGTAGAAGACTTGCTCATCAAGTATGATGCTGACAACCTTGAGACGCTTTTTTTGGGGTTGACTGGGACAGAGAAGGAGGACTTGCATGTTTAAGTTATCATTTCAGTCCATCGGACACGTTGTGGTACGCAACTACATGAGTTTTAGAAATTTATTTAAAATTTCAATTGTCCCCAACCTTATCGACCCCCTCTTTTATCTTTTAGCAATGGGATTTGGAGTTGGTGCCTATTTGACGCATGTTAACGGTATGCTCTACCGTGATTTTGTCATTACAGGTTTAATTGCTGCGACTGCCATGTCTGCGGCCACCGCAGAAACAACGGTCAATGCCTTTATCCAGTATAAGATTGAAAAGACTTATGATGCTATGTTGATGACGCCAATCAATACGAGTGATATTGTGGTGGGTCAGGCTATCTGGGCAGGTATTCGTGCAGTGATTTTCGGTGGGATTTTTTGGCTGATTTCCATGCTTATCACAGCGCATTTTCATGTCTTGATGTTATTGATTCCTCTGATTTTATTTATAGTGGGTTATTTGTTTGGTGTTTTAGGACTAATCTTTACCTACTTGGCACCGTCTAGGGAATTTCTGAATTACTACAATGTTTTGGTAATCCGTCCTCTTTATATGTTTTCAGATACCTTCTTTCCCATTACTTCCTTGCCCCCAATACTTGGTGATTTGACTTGGTTTTCTCCCTTGTATCACGCTACCTGCATGATTCGTATTATATGGGGAGGTGAGGTGACAGGTTTGTATCTTCATCTTATCTGGTTGATAGCCTTGGCGCTCTTGATAACGGTGCTTCCTATGTATATGTTACATCGTAGATATTATAGATAGTCTAATTATTTGTGATGTTGTAGTCATATTCTAATTTATACTAAACGTTATTCGAATTTGGACAGGTATGGGAACTGTGCCTATCAATATTGTAATTTATGGAAGTTGAAATAGTACGGTTCAGTTTTTAAAATATTGTTAGAAATTATAGTGAAATGAAATAAGAACAGGATAAATCGATCAGGACAGTCAAATCGATTTCTAAGAATGTTTTAGAAGTAGAGGTGTACTATTCTAGTTTCAATCTACTATGTTTTAAATTCCCTAATCAATTTGTATAGTCTTTATTTCATTGCCAAATTTCAAGTTCTCCATCAAGAAGTCTTCTCTGGGGGACTTGTAGTTCAAGTGTTTTTTAGGATAGTTATTAATCCAATTTTCGATGAATGCGACTTCTTTGGGAGTCGTTTTCTTAGTTCCTTTAGGTAACCATCTCCGAATGAGCCTATTGTGATTCTCATTAGTTCCCCTTTCCCAAGAGACATAGGGGGGTGCATAATAGATATGCTCCTTAGCACTGCTTTGAGGTTGTAGATAGAACTGACGAAGTCAGCTCAAAACATGGTTTTGAGGTTGTGGATAGAACTGAC
>NZ_VMNC01000072.1:0-851 GCF_013277505.1 Streptococcus sp. k-378
GATGAATCTCTTAGGAGTTTTTCAATGTTTTGTGTTTCTTCGTTTGTAAGTTTCATAACTACTATTATAAGATGTTTTTTGATTTTAGTCCAGTATGAGATTGATACGGTTCTGCTTACAAGAGTGAAAAATTATTGTTTACTGGTCTTAACTGATTGAAGGACTAGGCATCAAATTATCCGATTGATTCCAAATAAAAGTGCTGAGGCGGTCAATCAGGCTTTAAAACTCATCTTAAAACAAGACAAGATTCTGTCCATCACGGCAGATAATGGTACAGAATTTAACCGCTTGTCTGATGTATTTTCTGAGGAACATATCTATTATGCGCACCCCTATGCCTCTTGGGAAAGGGGAACTAATGAGAATCACAACAGGCTCATTCGTAGATGGTTACCTAAGGGAACTAAGAAAACGACTCCCAAAGAAGTCGCATTCATCGAAAATTGGATTAATAACTATCCTAAAAAATGCTTGAACTACAAATCACCCAGAGAAGACTTCTTCATGGCTAACTTGAACTTGAAATTTGGCGAGAAGTTAGCAAATTGTAAAAAGTTTAAAAAAATTAGAAAAAGGTGTTGACAAGTCTGAAAAAGATTGTATAATAGTAAGAGTTGAAAATAACAACTCTGGTCCGTTGGTCAAGGGGTTAAGACACCGCCTTTTCACGGCGGTAACACGGGTTCGAATCCCGTACGGACTATGGTATGTTGCGGCTGTAACACTTGATGAAAAAAGTTTAAAAAAGTTTCAAAAAAAGTGTTGACAAGCGAAAGTGATTGTGATATACTAATATAGTTGTCGCTTGAGAGAAGCGAGTGACAAAGACCTTTGAAAACTGAACAAGA
>NZ_VMNC01000073.1:0-3963 GCF_013277505.1 Streptococcus sp. k-378
TTTCCCCCCTCTAGCCCTCCAAAATGAGTTCGCAGACTTTGTAGCCCAGGTCGACAAATCACAATTTGCTTGTGAGATAGCTATAAAAGTGTGGAGAAATAGCTTGAAATTTAGTATAATATAGCTAAACTATTTGTTTAAAGTGAGAAAAAAATGGGAAATTTTAGCTTTCTTTTAAAAAATGACGAATATGAATCTTTTTCAAAACCTTGCATTGAAGCTGAGAATATGATTGCTACATCAACTGTGGCAACTGCCTTTATGGCGCGTCGTGCTTTAGAGCAGGCTGTCCATTGGATATATAGTCACGATTCATATTTAGAAGCTCCCTATCGTGCTACTCTATCTTCTTTAGTATGGGATGATGATTTTAGGGATATCGTAGATTCTGAACTCCACAAGCAGATAGTTCTGTTGATTCGGTGGGGAAACCATGCTGCTCATGGTGGTGAAATTAAGGAACGAGAAGCGATTTTAGCTTTGCATCATTTGTATCAGTTTGTTAATTTTATCGATTATTGTTACAGCAATGAGTTTGTGGAGCGTTATTTTGATGAGAAGTGCTTACCACTTTCAGCAAACATCAAATACCGAGAAACTCCACAATCTATGATAAAGTTACAAGACAGTTTACCAGAACTGCCTGATTTTCATGAACAGATGGCTGCTCAGTCCGTAGAAGTTCAAGAGACTTATACTGAAAAACGTGAGACTGCAGCGCAACGGCAAGATGTGCCTTTCCATATTGATCAATTATCTGAGGCAGAGACAAGAAAGCTCTTTATTGATATCGATCTCCGTCTAGCAGGATGGATATTTGAAGAAAACTGTCGTGTTGAGATAGCTGTTGATGGTCTGAAGCACGGTTCAGGAATTGGTTACTGTGACTATGTACTTTATGGTAAAAATGGGAAAATTTTAGCGATTGTGGAGGCTAAAAAAGCCTCTGTCAATCCAGAAGTAGGGGAAGTACAGGTCAAAGAATATGCTGAAGCTCTGGAGAAACATATCGGCTATCAGCCAATTTGTTTTATTACAAATGGGTTGAAGCACTATATACTTGATGGTCCGAACCGCCGCCAGATTGCAGGCTTTTACTCTCAAGAAGAGTTGCAATTAGTGATGGATAGACGTCATCTTCAAAAACCACTTGAGGATATTTCTAGTAAAATTAGGGACGATATTTCCGGGCGTCACTACCAAAAACATGCGATTGCAAGCGTTTGTGAAGCTTTCTCTAATCATCGTAGACAGGCACTTTTGGTTATGGCAACTGGGGCGGGGAAAACTCGTACAGCAGTTTCTCTAGTTGATATCTTATCACGTCATAACTGGGTAAAAAACGTTCTCTTCTTAGCCGATAGAACTTCCTTGGTTAAGCAAGCATATGATTCGTTTAGAAAATTACTCCCAGATCTTTCCGTTTGTAACTTCTTAGAAGATAAAGAAGGATCTCAATCAAGTCGCATGGTCTTTTCAACTTATCCGACTATGATTGGAGCGATTAGTGGTCAAGAAGAAGTAAATCAACGCCCTTTCACTGTTGGGCATTTTGACCTTATCATAATTGACGAGTCTCACCGTTCTATTTATCAGAAATACAAGTCCATTTTTGATTATTTTGATGCAAGGATTGTAGGCTTAACAGCTACTCCGCGCCAAGATTTAGATAAAAACACCTATGGATTCTTTAATTTGGAGAATGGGGTTCCAACATATGCATATGATTTGGAAGAGGCTGTTAAAGACGGATATTTAGTAGCCTATCATTCTATCGAAACCAAACTGAAACTACCTACGGATGGTCTACATTATGATGATTTATCCGAAGAAGAAAAGGAACATTTTGATAGCAAATTTGAAGACGATAGCTGTGAAAAAGATATTGATGGGAGTGTGTTTAATTCCTTTATTTTCAATAAAAGTACAGTAGAAATTGTTTTAAATGAACTCATGACAAGAGGAATTCAGACAGCCTCGGGTGATGAAATTGGTAAAACTATTATTTTTGCTAAAAATCATGATCATGCGGAATATATCAGAGGTATTTTTAACAACCGCTATCCTGAAAAAGGGAGCGACTATGCTCAGGTGATTGATTATAGTATTAAGCATTATCAGACCTTGATTGATGATTTTAAAATTAAGGAGAAGTATCCTCAAATTGCAATTTCTGTCGATATGTTAGATACAGGTATTGATGTACCAGAGGTTGTTAATTTAGTCTTCTTCAAGAAAGTACGCTCCAAAACTAAGTTTTGGCAGATGATTGGTCGAGGAACCCGTCTATGTAAAGATTTATTTGGACCTGAGCAGGATAAGGAAAACTTCTTGGTATTTGATTATGGGGACAATTTTGATTATTTTCGTGCAGATCCAAGAGATGGAGAGGGTCGTCACATTGTTTCGTTGAGTCAGCGTTTATTTAATATCAAAGTGGACTTGATTCGAGAACTTCAGGGACTCCAATACCAAGAAGATCAGTTTGCTAGAGCATACCGTCAGGAGCTTGTTTCAGAACTTCAAGGTCGTATAGAGAGCTTAAATGAGTTGGACTTCAGGGTTCGTATGGTTTTAGATACAGTTTATAGCTATAGGAAATTGGAAAGTTGGCAAAATCTAACTGCTGTTACAAGTGAAACCATTCAAAACAATCTCTCTCCGCTTCTATTTGATGAAGATAAAGAAGATGAGATGGCGAGGAGATTTGATTTGTGCTTACTTCATATTCAGTTAGGGCAACTGACAGCTAAATCTTCTACTGTTCATATTTCCCAAGTGATGAAGACGGCTAGAGCTCTTTCTGCTATTGGCAATATCCCGCAGGTTTTTGAGCAGGCTGAAATTATCAGGAAAGTACAGGAGCCTGAATTTTGGAAAGAAGTTAGCTTGTCTGATTTGGAAAAAATTCGTCTTGCTATTCGAGATTTATTACAGTTTTTGGATAAAACAGACCGTAAACCCTACTATGTTAACTTTGAAGATCGTATACTCTCCACTGTTCACGAGACCACAGCATTTTTGCAGGTCAACGACCTTCGGTCTTACAATGAAAAAGTTGAGCATTACTTGAAAACTCATCTGGATGAAGAGTCCATTTCTAAGCTATACCATAATGAAAAGTTGACATCTGATGATGTGCTTGTACTTGAAAAATTGCTCTGGGAAAAATTAGGTAGTAAAGCAGACTACCAAAATCATTATGAAAATAAGGCAATTCCGAGATTGGTTCGTGAGATTATTGGCTTAGATAGAGAGTCTGCCAATCGTATTTTTTCTAAATTTTTGTCGGATGAGAACCTTAATGCCAGGCAGATTTCATTTGTAAAATTGATTGTAGACTACATTGTAGAAAATGGTTGCTTAGAGATGAAAGTGTTAACGCAAGAGCCATTTAAATCTCATGGATCTGTTCAACTACTCTTCCAACACCAACTACCAGTACTTCGTAATATTGTTCAAACCATTGAGCTCATCAATGATCGAGCTGGAGAAGTGGCTTAAATTCTAAAGTGATTGCCATGCTTGAGACTCATTTAAAATTAAAAAGAGTAGAAATTTATGTTATATATGAGAAGTTTTATTAGGAAGAATGTCATCGTTTTCCTAGAATACAGTATCAGTTGTTAAGTGGCTGATAAATTTCAAAGTAGATACTTGTACTACGATGTTTGTTGATTGAGTTATTAACAAAAGAGCTACTTTGATTTTAAAGAAATAGAAAACAAAAAGCTGAGCAAGAATTCAATTGCAGGAGAAAATGAAGTAATACTCAATGAAAATCAAAGATCAAACTAGGAAACTAGCTGCAGGCTGCTCAAAACACTGTTTTGAGATTGTAGATGAAACTGACGAAGTCAGTAACCATACCTACGGTAAGGCGAAGCTGACGTGGTTTGAAGAGATTTTTGGAAAGTATGAAGTTTAAAGAAAGGCCAAGATACGAAGATAATCTCCAATCAG
>NZ_VMNC01000074.1:0-10467 GCF_013277505.1 Streptococcus sp. k-378
ATTTTCGAAGAGTATTAGAGCTCTTTTTGCTAGCTTATTCATACTTTTCTGAATTTTGAAAAAGAAATGTAAGCGTTTGATAGATTTGCAAAAAGATTGTATAATAGGGATAAGAATAGAAAAGGAGAAGTCTCATGGCAGTTAAAGATTTTATGACCCGCAAGGTAGTTTATATTAGTCCAGATACAACAGTATCTCATGCAGCAGATTTGATGAGAGAGCAAGGGTTGCACCGCTTGCCTGTTATCGAAAATGATCAATTAGTTGGTTTGGTGACTGAGGGAACCATTGCACAAGCAAGTCCATCAAAAGCAACAAGTCTTTCTATCTATGAGATGAATTATCTTCTGAATAAGACAAAAGTAAAAGATGTCATGATTCGCGATGTTGTCACTGTCTCAGGCTATGCCAGTCTTGAGGATGCAACTTATCTGATGTTGAAAAACAAGATTGGTATTCTTCCTGTCGTAGATAATCATCAAGTATACGGAGTTATTACGGACCGTGACGTTTTCCAAGCCTTTCTTGAAATTGCTGGTTATGGAGAAGAAGGAATTCGTGTGCGCTTTGTTACGGAAGATGAAGTTGGTGTCCTCGGAAAGATTGTTTCTCTAATCGTTGAAGAAAATTTGAATATCTCCCATACAGTCAATATTCCGCGTAAGGATGGTAAGGTCATTATCGAAGTGCAAATCGATGGA
Source organism: Streptococcus sp. k-378 (assembly GCF_013277505.1). Taxonomy (NCBI): domain Bacteria; kingdom Bacillati; phylum Bacillota; class Bacilli; order Lactobacillales; family Streptococcaceae; genus Streptococcus; species Streptococcus sp. k-378. The sequence goes on from NZ_VMNC01000074.1 coordinate 702, forward strand.
TCAATTGATTTACCAGCTTTGAAAGAAAAATTTGAAGCAAATGGTATTCAAGTGGAAGAAATCACTCGCACTTCAGCAAAAGTCTTGTAAAAAGGGAAGCCGAAAGGCTTCTTTTTTCATAAAAAAGGGATTATAGCAAAAGATGGAAAGAAATGATAAAATATGCTATAATGAAATGATGTAAAAAAGGAGTATTTATGGACATTTCAGTAATCCGTCAGAAAATTGACACAAATCGTGAAAAATTAGCTTCTTTCAGGGGGTCTCTTTGACCTCGAAGGGCTAGAGGAAGAGATTGCCATCTTGGAAAACAAGATGACAGAACCTGATTTTTGGAACGATAATATTGCGGCCCAAAAAACGTCGCAAGAATTGAATGAATTAAAAAACACTTACAATACCTTCCATAAGATGGAAGAGTTGCAGGATGAAGTCGAAATTTTATTGGATTTTTTGGCTGAAGACGAGTCAGTGCATGATGAACTGGTAGCGCAGTTAGCCGAACTTGATAAGATAATGACCAGCTACGAGATGACTCTACTCTTGTCAGAACCTTATGACCACAACAATGCCATCTTGGAAATCCATCCAGGTTCTGGTGGTACTGAGGCGCAGGACTGGGGTGATATGTTGCTTCGTATGTATACTCGTTATGGTAATGCTAAAGGCTTTAAAGTGGAAGTGTTGGATTACCAAGCAGGTGATGAGGCTGGTATTAAGTCGGTAACTTTATCATTTGAAGGGCCTAATGCCTATGGTCTCCTCAAGTCAGAAATGGGTGTGCACCGTTTGGTGCGAATTTCGCCGTTCGACTCTGCCAAACGTCGCCATACATCTTTCACATCCGTAGAAGTGATGCCAGAATTGGATGATACTATTGAAGTGGAAATCCGTGAAGATGATATCAAGATGGATACCTTCCGTTCAGGTGGTGCTGGTGGACAAAACGTCAATAAGGTTTCAACAGGTGTACGTTTAACCCACATTCCAACTGGAATTGTTGTCCAATCAACAGTGGATCGGACCCAGTATGGAAATAGAGATCGAGCTATGAAGATGTTGCAGTCTAAGCTCTATCAAATGGAGCAAGAGAAGAAAGCTGCGGAGGTAGATTCCCTCAAGGGTGAGAAAAAAGAAATCACATGGGGAAGCCAAATTCGTTCTTATGTCTTCACACCTTATACTATGGTAAAAGATCACCGAACTAGCTTTGAGGTTGCTCAGGTAGATAAGGTTATGGATGGGGACCTAGATGGTTTTATCGATGCCTACCTCAAGTGGCGAATTAGCTAAGATAGAAAGGAAGTCACATGTCAATCATTGAAATGAGAGATGTCGTTAAAAAATATGACAACGGAACGACTGCCCTACGCGGTGTTTCGGTCAGTGTTCAACCGGGGGAATTTGCTTACATCGTAGGACCTTCAGGAGCAGGGAAGTCAACCTTCATTCGTTCTCTATATCGTGAAGTAAAGATTGATAAAGGAAGCCTATCAGTTGCTGGTTTTAATCTAGTTAAGATTAAAAAGAAAGATGTCCCGCTTCTACGTCGTAGTGTTGGGGTTGTCTTCCAGGATTATAAACTCTTGCCAAAGAAAACTGTCTATGAAAATATTGCTTACGCTATGGAAGTAATCGGGGAAAATCGCCGTAATATCAAAAAACGAGTGATGGAAGTTTTGGACTTGGTTGGGTTGAAGCACAAGGTTCGTTCTTTCCCAAATGAGCTCTCAGGTGGGGAGCAACAGCGGATTGCGATTGCACGTGCCATTGTAAATAATCCCAAAGTATTGATAGCCGATGAACCAACAGGAAACCTGGACCCGGATAATTCATGGGAAATTATGAATCTCTTGGAACGGATTAACCTACAAGGGACAACTATTTTGATGGCGACTCATAATAGCCAGATTGTAAATACCTTGCGCCACCGTGTCATTGCCATTGAAAATGGCCGTGTCGTTCGTGACGAATCAAAAGGAGAGTATGGATACGATGATTAGTAGATTTTTTCGCCATTTATTTGAAGCCTTAAAAAGTTTGAAACGAAATGGTTGGATGACAGTAGCTGCTGTCAGTTCAGTCATGATTACTTTGACCTTGGTGGCAATATTTGCTTCTGTTATTTTCAATACAGCGAAACTAGCTACAGATATTGAAAATAATGTCCGTGTAGTAGTTTATATCCGAAAGGATGTGGAAGATAACAGTCAGACAATTGAAAAAGAAGGTCAAACTGTTACAAATAATGACTACCACAAGGTATATGATTCTTTGAAGAACATGTCTACGGTTAAGAGTGTTACCTTTTCAAGTAAAGAAGAACAATATGAAAAATTAACCGAGACAATGGGAGATAACTGGAAAATCTTTGAAGGAGATGCCAATCCTCTCTATGATGCCTATATTGTAGAGGCAAACACTCCAAATGATGTAAAAACTATAGCCGAAGATGCTAAAAAAATTGAAGGTGTCTCTGAGGTTCAAGATGGCGGTGCCAATACAGAAAGACTCTTCAAGTTAGCTTCATTTATCCGTGTTTGGGGACTAGGGATTGCTGCCTTGTTAATTTTTGTCGCAGTTTTCTTGATTTCAAATACCATTCGTATTACCATTATTTCTCGTAGTCGCGAAATTCAAATCATGCGCTTGGTCGGAGCTAAAAACAGTTATATTCGTGGACCGTTCTTGTTAGAAGGAGCCTTTATCGGTTTATTGGGAGCTATCGCACCATCTGTTTTGGTCTTTATTGTTTATCAAATGGTTTACCAATCTGTCAACAAATCGTTGGTAGGGCAAAATCTATCCATGATTAGTCCAGATTTATTTAGTCCGTTGATGATTGCCCTACTATTTGTGATTGGAATTTTTATTGGTTCACTGGGGTCAGGAATTTCCATGCGCAGATTCTTGAAGATTTAGGTAAAATAATTACTTTTATGAGGAGGTTGTAAAATCTCCTTTTTTGCTACAAGAGTTTTTGAAAAGGGACTTCTAATACTCAATGAAAATCAAAGATCAAACTAGGTAGCTCGCCACAGGATACTCAAAATACTGTTTTGAGGTTGNNCGAAGTCAGTTACATATATACGGTAAGGCGGCGCTGACGTGGTTTGAAGAGATTTTCGAAGAGTATAAAGAAGTCGCTCGGAGAAGACTTCTTGATGGCTAACTTGAACTTGAAATTTGGCACTAGAAATTTTTTTGAAAAAAGAGTATTTTTTTGAATAAAAGCCTTTACAAAAAAAATTAAAGTGGTATAATTAAATCATAAAAGGTGCAAACGTTTTCGTAAAACGTTTGCCTGAATAAAAATAAAGGAGATTTGAATGATGAAAGATACATTCAAAAATGTCTTGTCTTTCGAATTTTGGCAAAAATTCGGTAAGGCTTTGATGGTGGTTATCGCGGTTATGCCGGCTGCTGGTTTGATGATTTCAATCGGTAAGTCTATCGTGATGATTAACCCTAACTTTGCTCCACTCGTTATTACTGGTGGTGTACTAGAGCAAATCGGTTGGGGAGTTATCGTTAACCTTCATATCTTGTTTGCCCTCGCTATTGGAGGAAGCTGGGCTAAAGAACGTGCTGGTGGTGCGTTTGCGGCAGGTCTTGCCTTTATCCTAATCAACCGTATCACTGGTACAATCTTTGGTGTATCAGGAGACATGTTGAAGAATCCAGAAGCTATGGTAACAACTCTCTTTGGTGGATCAATCAAAGTTGCTGATTACTTCATTAGTGTTATGGAAGCTCCAGCACTTAACATGGGTGTATTCGTAGGGATTATTTCTGGTTTTATTGGAGCAACTGCTTACAATAAATACTATAACTTCCGTAAGCTTCCTGATGCACTTTCATTCTTTAACGGAAAACGTTTTGTACCATTTGTAGTTATTCTTCGTTCAGTAATTGCTGCAATTCTACTTTCAGCTTTCTGGCCACTTGTGCAAACTGGTATCAATAGCTTTGGTATTTGGATTGCCAACTCACAAGAAACTGCACCAATCCTTGCACCATTCTTGTATGGTACTTTGGAACGTTTGCTCTTGCCATTTGGTCTTCACCACATGTTGACTATCCCAATGAACTACACAGCTCTTGGTGGTACTTATGAAGTCTTAACTGGTGCAGCAAAAGGTAGCCAAGTATTTGGTCAAGATCCACTTTGGCTTGCATGGGTAACAGACCTTGTTAACCTTAAAGGTACAGATGCAAGTCACTACCAACAATTGTTAGATACTGTTCACCCAGCTCGTTTCAAAGTTGGACAAATGATCGGTTCATTCGGTATCTTGATGGGTGTGATCGTGGCTATCTACCGTAATGTCGATGCTGATAAGAAACATCAATATAAAGGTATGATGATTGCGACAGCTCTTGCAACATTCTTGACAGGGGTTACTGAACCAATCGAATACATGTTCATGTTCGTCGCAACACCTATGTATCTTGTTTACTCACTTGTTCAAGGTGCTGCCTTCGCTATGGCTGACGTTGTAAACCTACGTATGCACTCATTCGGTTCAATCGAGTTCTTGACTCGTACACCTATTGCAATCAGTGCTGGTATCGGTATGGATATCATTAACTTCGTTTGGGTAACTGTTCTCTTTGCCGTAATCATGTACTTTATCGCAAACTTCATGATTCAAAAATTCAACTACGCAACTCCAGGGCGTAACGGAAACTACGAAACTGCTGAAGGTTCAGAAGAATCTAGCAGCGAAGTGAAAGTTGCAGCAGGTTCTCAAGCTGTAAACATTATTAACCTTCTTGGTGGACGTGCAAACATCGTTGATGTTGACGCATGTATGACTCGTCTTCGTGTAACTGTTAAAGATGCAGATAAAGTAGGAAATGCAGAGCAATGGAAAGCAGAAGGAGCTATGGGTCTTGTCATGAAAGGACAAGGGGTTCAAGCTATCTACGGACCAAAAGCTGACGTATTGAAATCTGATATCCAAGATATCCTTGATTCAGGTGAAATTATTCCTGAAACTCTTCCAAGTCAAATGACAGAAGCGCAACAAAACACTGTTCACTTCAAAGGTCTTACTGAGGAAGTTTACTCAGTAGCAGACGGTCAAGTTGTTGCTTTGGAACAAGTAAAAGATCCAGTATTTGCTCAAAAAATGATGGGTGATGGATTTGCAGTAGAACCAGCAAATGGAAACATTGTATCTCCAGTTTCAGGTACTGTATCAAGCATCTTCCCAACAAAACATGCTCTTGGTATTGTGACTGAAGCAGGTCTTGAAGTATTGGTTCACATCGGTTTGGACACAGTAAGTCTTGAAGGTAAACCATTTACAGTTCATGTTGCTGAAGGACAAAAAGTTGTAGCAGGAGATCTCCTTGTCACAGCTGACTTGGATGCTATCCGTGCAGCAGGACGTGAAACTTCAACAGTAGTTGTCTTCACAAATGGTGATGCAATTAAATCAGTTAAATTAGAAAAAATAGGTTCTCTTGCAGCTAAAACAGCAGTTGCTAAAGTAGAATTGTAATATACTTGAGGTTGGAAGCTGTATTCCAACCTCTTATTTTGGGAGAAAAGAATGAAATTTTTAACACTCAATACTCACAGTTGGATGGAAAAAGAAGCAGAGGAAAAATTCCAGATTTTGCTTCAGGATATTCTTGAAAAGGACTATGATTTGATTTGTTTCCAAGAAATCAATCAGGAGATCACATCTCCAGAGGTGGAGGTCAATGATCTTTATCAAGCTTTGCCAGCAGCTGAGCCTATTCACCAAGACCACTATGTTAGACTCTTGGTTGAAAAGTTGTCTGAGCAAGGGAAAAATTACTACTGGACTTGGGCCTATAACCATATCGGCTATGACCGCTACCACGAAGGTGTGTCTATTTTGTCTAAAACACCTATTGAAGCCAGAGAAATTTTGGTTTCAGATGTGGATGATCCAACAGACTATCATACTCGCCGTGTTGCCTTGGCTGAAACTGTAGTTGATGGTAAGGAGCTTGCAGTTGCAAGTGTCCACCTTTCTTGGTGGGATAAAGGTTTCCAAGAAGAATGGGCACGATTTGAGGCTGTCTTGAAAGAATTGAATAAGCCACTTTTGCTAGCTGGAGATTTCAACAACCCAGCTGGTCAGGAAGGTTACCAAGCTATTTTAGCTAGTCCATTAGATTTACAAGACGCATTTGAAGTTGCTCAAGAGAAAAGCGGTAGCTATACTGTTCCACCAGAAATTGATGGCTGGAAGGGGAACACTGAACCCCTTCGAATCGATTATGTTTTTACTACTAAAGAGTTAGAGGTGGAAAAATTACATGTCGTATTTGATGGTAACAAGAGTCCGCAAGTTAGTGATCACTATGGCTTGAATGCTATGTTAAACTGGAAATAAGGACTGAAAAGAGGTTGGGATTCACAAATTCCAGCCTTTTCTGATTAGATGAACTACTGAAAGTAAGCTCTATAAGTGAGGCTACTGAAATGGAATAAAATATGGTATAATTGATAAGATAGATAGAATCGAGGATAGTATGTCATTTACGAAATTTCAATTTAAAAACTATATTAGAGAAGCCTTGGAGGAGCTGAAATTTACAACTCCAACAGAGGTGCAAGATAAGTTGATTCCTATTGTTTTGGCAGGTCGTGACCTAGTCGGTGAATCAAAAACAGGTTCAGGTAAGACTCACACTTTCTTGTTACCGATTTTCCAGCAATTAGATGAAGCCAGCGATAGTGTACAAGCAGTGATTACTGCACCGAGTCGTGAGTTGGCTACTCAAATTTACCAAGCAGCCCGTCAGATTGCTGCCCACTCAGATGTCGAAGTTCGTGTGGTTAATTATGTGGGTGGTACGGATAAGGCTCGCCAGATTGAGAAATTGGCAAGCAATCAGCCTCATATTGTTATTGGAACGCCAGGCCGTATTTATGACTTAGTTAAGTCTGGTGACCTAGCTATTCACAAGGCTAAGACCTTTGTGGTCGATGAGGCAGACATGACCTTGGATATGGGATTCTTAGAAACTGTTGATAAGATTGCTGGAAGCCTTCCAAAAGACCTGCAATTCATGGTCTTCTCAGCGACTATTCCACAAAAACTGCAACCATTCTTGAAAAAATACTTATCAAATCCTGTCATGGAGAAAATCAAGACCAAAACGGTCATTTCTGATACCATTGATAATTGGTTGATTTCTACTAAGGGACGTGACAAGAATGCTCAAATTTATCAGTTGACTCAGTTGATGCAGCCTTATTTGGCGATGATTTTTGTCAACACTAAGACACGTGCTGATGAATTGCATTCATATCTGACTGCTCAAGGCTTGAAGGTGGCAAAAATCCATGGAGATATTGCCCCTCGTGAACGTAAGCGAATCATGAATCAGGTGAAAAATCTGGATTTTGAGTACATTGTCGCAACAGACTTGGCAGCGCGTGGAATTGATATTGAAGGTGTCAGTCATGTCATCAATGATGCCATTCCGCAAGACCTATCTTTCTTTGTGCACCGTGTTGGTCGAACTGGACGCAATGGCCTAGCTGGTACAGCTATTACCCTTTATCAGCCAAGCGATGACTCGGATATCCGTGAGTTGGAGAAATTAGGAATTAAATTTACTCCGAAGATGGTAAAAGATGGGGAATTCCAAGATACCTATGACCGTGATCGTCGTGCTAATCGTGAGAAGAAGCAAGATAAGCTTGATATTGAAATGATTGGTTTGGTTAAAAAGAAAAAGAAAAAAGTCAAACCGGGTTATAAGAAGAAAATTCAATGGGCGGTTGATGAAAAGCGCCGTAAAACCAAGCGTGCTGAAAATCGCGCTCGCGGTCGTGCAGAGCGTAAAGCTAAACGCCAAACATTTTAATAGTAATTGTTGGAGTGCTGAGCTCCAACTTTTTGCTTTATGAGAACGAACTATCTAAACCGAAATACCACATTAAAGACTGCAAATTGTGTTTAAAAATGGTATAATGATAAAGTTATATAGTCCCGATAAGATGGTAGGTATTTATTACGAAGAGTTTGTGACTCGCAAAGACTGACGGCTCCAAGGTCGCTCGTCTTTCTACGGTTGCCGCCATATTGCGGTCACCCTATGCGCCTTACTAGCTTCATAAATAAAAAAGTATCGTTTTTATTTCTTTCGTGTCGTAACTCTTAGATAATGGAAATACCTATCAGTACTTTGTAACTCTATAACACTATTTTTAAGGGGGGACATTTTTATGTCAGAACGTAAATTATTCACGTCTGAATCTGTATCTGAGGGGCATCCAGATAAGATTGCAGACCAAATTTCAGATGCGATTTTGGATGCTATTTTAGCAGAGGATCCAGAGGCGCACGTTGCTGCTGAGACAGCTGTCTATACTGGTTCCGTCCACGTTTTTGGTGAAATTTCTACAAATGCCTATGTGGATATTAACCGTGTGGTTCGTGATACCATTGCAGAGATTGGTTATACCAATACAGAATATGGATTTTCTGCTGAGACAGTGGGAGTCCATCCGTCACTTGTTGAGCAGTCACCGGATATCGCCCAAGGTGTTAACGAAGCCTTGGAGGTTCGTGGAAATGCTGATCAAGATCCACTGGACTTGATTGGAGCAGGTGACCAAGGGCTCATGTTTGGCTTTGCAGTGGATGAGACAGAAGAGCTCATGCCATTGCCAATCTCACTCAGTCATAAATTGGTTCGTCGTCTGGCAGAACTTCGTAAATCTGGAGAAATTAGCTATCTCCGTCCAGATGCAAAATCACAAGTTACAGTTGAGTACGATGAAAATGACCGTCCGGTACGTGTAGATACAGTCGTTATTTCTACTCAGCATGATCCAGAGGCTACTAATGAACAAATCCATCAAGATGTGATTGACAAGGTCATCAAAGAAGTTATTCCATCTTCTTATCTCGATGATAAGACAAAATTCTTTATCAATCCGACAGGTCGTTTTGTAGTCGGTGGTCCTCAAGGGGACTCAGGTTTGACTGGTCGTAAGATTATTGTAGATACTTATGGTGGCTACTCTCGTCATGGTGGTGGTGCCTTCTCTGGTAAGGATGCGACTAAGGTGGACCGTTCTGCCTCATATGCAGCTCGCTATATTGCCAAGAACTTCGTTGCAGCCGGTCTTGCTAAGAAGGCAGAAGTTCAATTGGCCTACGCTATCGGTGTTGCCCAACCTGTTTCTGTTCGTATCGATACTTTCGGTACAGGAACAGTAGCTGAAAGCAAGCTTGAAAAAGCAGCCCGTCAAATCTTTGACCTTCGCCCTGCAGGAATTATCCAAATGCTGGACCTCAAGCGTCCAATTTACCGTCAAACAGCAGCTTATGGACACATGGGACGTACAGATATTGACCTTCCATGGGAACGTTTGGACAAGGTAGACGCTTTAAAAGAAGCAGTCAAATAAAATCTTAAGAGGGGGACTTCCTCTCTTTTTTATAGTTTTTAACTATACTGGGATACTGTTCTGAAAATCCATTTTGCGAAAGTAGAGATTTACATGTATAGTAGATTGAAACTAGAATAGTACACCTCAACTTCTAAAACATTGTTAGAAATCGATTTGACTGTCCTGATCGATTTCTCCTATTCTTGTTTCATTTTACTATATTTTAGGAGGTTATTGGCCATAAGTACCAATCCCATGTCAATTCTCACTTGACGCATCCCTCTCAGATTACATCTCTTGTAACCCAAACAAGCCTTTATCTGCCCAAAGACAGGTTCCACATCAATCTTGCGTTGAGCGAAAATCTGTCTA
>NZ_VMNC01000075.1:0-12548 GCF_013277505.1 Streptococcus sp. k-378
CGCAGGCTGCTCAAAGCACGACTTTGAGGTTGTAGATGAAACTGACGAAGTCAGTAACCATACATACGGTAAGGCGAAGCTGACGTGGTTTGAAGAGATTTTCGAAGAGTATAAAAGTAATAGTGCTTTTAGAATAAGAGGGCAAGCGACCCTATAATCAAGATAAACGAAGCTTTCGGAGGAAAAATGAGTAATATCAGTTTAACAACACTTGGTGGTGTACGTGAAAACGGGAAAAATATGTATATGGCTGAAATCGATGGATCTATTTTCGTTTTGGATGCAGGTCTGAAATATCCTGAAAATGAACAACTAGGGGTGGATGTGGTCATTCCAAATATGGACTACCTTTTTGAAAACAGTGACCGTATCGCTGGCGTCTTCTTGACCCACGGACATGCGGATGCTATTGGTGCTCTGCCTTATCTATTGGCTGAAGCCAAGGTACCTGTATTTGGCTCTGAGTTGACCATTGAGTTGGCCAAACTCTTTGTCAAAGGAAATGACACAGTTAAGAAATTCAATGATTTCCATGTTATCGATGAAGATACGGAGATTGATTTTGGAGGGACTGTGGTGTCCTTCTTCCGTACGACCCACTCTATCCCAGAAAGTCTGGGTGTTGTCTTGAAGACAGCTGAAGGTAGCATCGTTTACACAGGTGACTTCAAATTTGACCAGACAGCTAGTGAATCTTATGCGACAGACTTTGCTCGTTTGGCGGAAATCGGTCGTGACGGAGTTCTAGCTCTGCTCAGTGATTCAGCCAATGCGGACAGCAATATCCAAGTGGCTAGCGAAAGTGAAGTTGGGGATGAAATCACTCAAACCATTTCTGATTGGGAGGGACGTATCATCGTTGCAGCGGTAGCTAGCAACCTCTCTCGTATCCAGCAGGTGTTTGACGCTGCGGATGCAACAGGCCGCCGTGTGGTCTTGACAGGATTCGATATTGAAAATATCGTCCGTACTGCTATTCGCCTTAAGAAATTGTCTCTAGCTAACGAGAGTCTTTTGATTAAGCCAAAAGATATGTCTCGCTTTGAAGACCATGAGTTGATTATCCTTGAGACAGGTCGTATGGGTGAGCCAATCAACGGTCTTCGCAAGATGTCAATTGGTCGTCACCGTTATGTGGAAATCAAGGACGGTGACTTGGTCTATATCGTAACGACTCCATCTATCGCCAAAGAAGCGGTCATGGCGCGTGTGGAAAACATGATTTACCAAGCTGGCGGTGTTGTCAAATTGATCACCCAAAGCTTACGTGTGTCAGGACATGGAAATGCGCGTGATTTGCAGTTGATGATCAATCTCTTGCAACCCAAGTATCTCTTCCCGATTCAAGGGGAATACCGTGAGTTGGATGCCCATGCTAAGGCTGCTATGGCAGTTGGGATGTTGCCAGAACGCATTTTCATCCCTAAAAAGGGAACCAGCATGGCTTATGAGAATGGGGACTTTGTCCCAGCTGGTGCGGTTTCGGCAGGGGATGTCTTGATTGACGGAAATGCTATCGGTGATGTTGGTAATGTAGTCCTTCGTGACCGTAAGGTCTTGTCAGAGGACGGTATTTTCATCGTCGCAATCACCGTTAACCGTCGTGAGAAGAAAATTGTGGCCAAGGCCCGTGTTCACACGCGTGGATTTGTTTATCTCAAGAAGAGTCGCGATATTCTCCGTGAAAGTTCAGAATTGATTAACAAAACGGTAGAAGACTATCTGCAAGGAGATGACTTTGACTGGGCAGATCTTAAAGGCAAGGTTCGGGATAATCTGACCAAGTATCTCTTTGATCAAACTAAGCGTCGTCCAGCTATTCTACCAGTAGTCATGGAAGCAAAATAATCATTGAAATAAGTAAAGATAAAGTCTAGTTTCGGCTTTTTCTTATCGGAAAATAGAAGGAGAAAATCATGGCAGTAATGAAAATCGAGTATTACTCACAAGTTTTGGATATGGAGTGGGGAGTGAATGTCCTCTACCCTGATGCCAATCGAGTGGAAGAACCAGAGTGTGAAGATATTTCCGTCTTGTACCTCTTGCACGGGATGTCTGGCAATCATAATAGTTGGCTCAAGCGGACCAATGTAGAACGCTTGCTTCGGGGGACTAATCTCATTGTTGTTATGCCTAATACCAGCAACGGTTGGTACACCGATACCCAATATGGTTTTGACTACTACACGGCTCTAGCAGAGGAATTGCCACAGGTTTTGAAACGCTTCTTCCCTAATATGACCAGTAAGCGTGAAAAGACCTTTATCGCTGGTCTCTCCATGGGAGGCTACGGCTGTTTCAAATTGGCTCTTGCGACAAATCGTTTTTCTCATGCAGCTAGTTTTTCAGGTGCTCTCAGCTTTCAAGATTTTTCTCCTGAGAGCCAAAATCTGGGAAGTCCAGCCTACTGGAGAGGTGTTTTTGGAGAGATTAGAGACTGGACAACTAGTCCCTATTCTCTTGAAAGTCTGGCTAAAAAATCGGATAAAAAGACCAAACTTTGGGCGTGGTGTGGCGAACAGGATTTCTTGTATGAAGCCAATAATCTAGCAGTGAAAAATCTCAAAAAATTAGGTTTTGATGTGACCTATAGCCATAGCGCTGGAACTCACGAGTGGTATTATTGGGAAAAACAATTGGAACGGTTTCTAGCAACCCTGCCAATCGATTTCAAATTAGAAGAGAGATTGAGTTAGTTTTTTATAAATGAACCACTATCTATAGTTATTCTTGGCTTCAAAACAATGATGGAAGTCTGTTTTCACTAGACTTTTCAAACGAAAGTAGTAGAATAGTAATAAGATATTGGAGGAAAGAGAGTAGGAAATGTACCGTTATCAAATTGGCATTCCCACATTAGAATATGATCAGTTTGTCAAAGAACATGAATTAGCCAATGTATTACAAAGTAGTGCTTGGGAAGAAGTGAAGTCTGATTGGCAACATGAGAAGTTTGGTGTTTACAGGGAAGAAAAATTACTGGCGACAGCTAGTATTTTGATTAGAACTCTTCCGTTAGGCTATAAAATGTTTTACATCCCAAGAGGGCCTATATTGGATTATGGGGATACAGAACTCTTGAGTTTTGTCATTCAGTCTATTAAGTCTTATGCTCGCAGTAAGAGAGCGGTTTTTGTGACTTTCGATCCAAGCATTTGTCTATCTCAACATTTGGTTAATCAAGATAAAAGAGAATTTCCTGAAAATCTGGCTATTATTGATAGTTTGCAACAAATGGGAGTAAGGTGGTCAGGAAAAACAGAGGAAATGGGAGACACCATTCAACCTCGTATTCAGGTGAAAATATACAAGGAAAATTTTGAAGAAGATAAACTTTCCAAGTCAACAAAACAGGCTATTCGAACAGCACGGAATAAGGGGGTAGAGATTCAATTTGGTGGAACTGAATTATTGGACTCTTTTTCCTTTTTGATGAAAAAAACCGAGAAGCGGAAAGAGATTCATTTGAGGAATGAAGCCTATTATAAAAAGTTGTTAGATAATTTTAAGGACAAGGCCTACATCACCTTGGCAACCTTGGATGTCTCTAAACGTTCGCAAGAATTAGAAGAACAGTTAGCGAAAAACAGAGCCTTGGAAGAGACCTTTACTGATTCGACTCGAACTTCAAAAGTAGAAGCGCAGAAGAAGGAAAAAGAACGTTTGTTAGAGGAATTGACTTTCCTGCAGGAATATATGGATGCAGGTCAAGCAAGAGTTCCCTTAGCGGCTACCTTGACTTTAGAATTCGGACAAACTTCTGTCAATCTATACGCAGGAATGGATGAAGATTTTAGACGTTATAAAGCTCCTATTTTGACTTGGTATGAGACAGCTCGATATTCCTTTGAACGTGGCATTTTATGGCAAAATTTAGGAGGCGTCGAGAATGCTTTAGATGGTGGACTCTATCGTTTTAAAGCTAATTTTAATCCAACGATCGAAGAATACTTGGGTGAATTTACAATTCCTACCCATCCTCTCTATCCTCTGTTAAGACTTGCTCTTGATTTCCGTAAAACATTAAGAAAAAAACATAGAAAGTAAGTATATGGCACTAACTACACTCACGAAAGAAGAGTTTCGTACTTATTCTGATCAGGTTTCTTCTCGTTCCTTTATGCAATCTGTTCAGATGGGGGACTTGTTAGAAAAAAGAGGGGCTCGAATTGTTTATCTTGCTTTGAAACAAGGAGGAGAGATTCAAGTTGCAGCTCTGGTTTATAGCTTGCCCATGCTGGGTGGTCTGCATATGGAGATCAATTCGGGGCCGATTTATACCCAACAAGATGCTCTTCCAGTTTTTTATGCGGAGTTAAAAGAATATGCCAAGCAAAATGGTGTATTAGAGCTGCTTGTAAAACCTTATGAAACTTATCAAACTTTTGATAGCCAAGGTAATCCAATAGATGCTGAGAAAAAAAGTGTCATTCAAGGTTTAACTGATTTAGGTTATCAATTTGATGGATTGACAAGAGGTTACCCAGGTGGAGAACCAGATTGGTTATACTATAAAGATTTAACTGAATTAACTGAAAAGAGTTTGCTTAAAAGTTTTAGCAAAAAGGGTAAACCCTTGGTGAAAAAGGCTGAAACCTTTGGCATTCGGTTGAAAAAGTTAAAACGTGAAGAACTATCGATTTTTAAGAATATAACAAAAGAAACCTCTGAACGTAGAGAATATAGTGATAAAAGTTTAGAATATTATGAGCATTTTTATGATACTTTTGGAGAACAAGCGGAGTTTCTCATAGCAAGCTTAAATTTTTCGGACTATATGAGCAAATTGCAAGGTGAACAAAGTAAACTAGAAGAAAACTTGAACAAGTTGCGACTTGATTTGAGTAAAAATCCTCATTCTGAGAAAAAACAAAATCAACTGAGAGAATATTCTAGTCAATTTGAAACATTTGAAGTTCGAAAAGCAGAAGCGCGAGACTTGATTGAAAAATATGGAGAAGAAGATATTGTTTTAGCCGGGAGTTTATTTGTTTATATGCCTCAGGAAACGACTTACCTCTTTAGTGGTTCCTACACTGAGTTTAATAAATTCTATTCCCCTGCACTGCTTCAAAAATATGTTATGTTGGAAAGCATAAAACGTGGAATACCTAAATACAACTTCCTAGGCATTCAAGGGATTTTTGATGGAAGTGATGGTGTTTTGCGTTTTAAACAGAATTTTAATGGCTATATTGTACGCAAAGCAGGTACTTTCCGTTACCATCCATCTCCTTTAAAATACAAAGCTATCCAGTTACTCAAAAAAATAGTAGGACGTTAAGATGAAAAAGTCAGTATTTAGATTTCTTTCAGCTTCTTTTAGTAAAATAATTTTTATTTGCTAGAAAGGTGGAGAGACATGCGCTGGCTTTTTCGTTTGATAGGGGCTTTCTTTTCTTTTATTTGGCGTTTGTTTTGGCGCCTGGTTTGGATAGTTGTGTTCTTATGTGCTCTTGCTTTCGGACTTCTCTGGTATCTGAACGGAGATTTTCAAGGAGCGCTAAAGCAAGCAGAGCGGTCAGTCAAGATTGGTCAACAAAGTATTGACCAATGGGAAAAAACAGGGCAACTGCCTAAGTTGAATCAGACAGATAGCCACCAGCATTCTGAAGGAAGATGGCCACAGGCTTCTGCTCGTATTTACTTGGATCCCCAGATGGATTCACACTTCCAAGAAGCTTATGTAGAAGCAATTCAGAATTGGAATCAAACTGGTGCTTTTAACTTTGAAATCGTGACTGAGTCCAGCAAGGCGGATATCTTGGCTACGGAGATGAATGACGGAGGTACTCCTGTGGCAGGAGAGGCAGAAAGTCAGACCAATCTCTTAACGGGGCAATTCTTGTTTGTCACAGTGCGGTTGAATCATTATTATCTGTCCAATCCAGACTTTGGCTATTCATATGAGCGCATTGTCCATACGGCAGAACATGAGTTGGGGCATGCGATTGGCTTGGATCATACAGATGAGAAGTCTGTGATGCAACCTGCAGGTTCCTTTTATGGTATTCAGGAAGAGGATGTTACAAACCTCCGAAAAATATATGAGACTAGTGAGTAGGGAACAATCTTTCCCTACTTTTTTGCTATAATGGAACTATGAACAACTTGATTAAATCAAAACTAGAGCTCTTGCCGACCAGCCCTGGTTGCTACATTCACAAGGATAAAAACGGCACCATTATCTATGTAGGAAAGGCTAAAAATCTGCGTAACCGCGTGAGGTCCTATTTCCGTGGAAGTCATGATACTAAGACAGAGGCTCTGGTGTCTGAAATTGTGGATTTTGAATTTATCGTTACGGAGTCCAATATTGAGGCACTTCTCCTAGAAATCAACCTGATCAAGGAAAACAAGCCCAAGTACAATATCATGCTCAAGGATGATAAGTCTTATCCCTTCATCAAAATCACTAATGAGCGCTATCCTCGCTTGATTATCACTCGTCAGGTCAAAAAAGATGGAGGTCTTTATTTTGGACCTTATCCAGATGTGGGAGCAGCCAATGAAATTAAGCGGTTGCTGGATCGAATTTTCCCTTTTAGAAAGTGTACCAATCCACCGTCTAAGGTCTGTTTTTACTACCATATCGGCCAGTGTATGGCCCACACCATCTGTAAGAAAGATGAGGCTTATTTCAAGTCCATGGCTCAGGAGGTTTCTGATTTTCTGAAAGGGCAGGATGATAAAATCATAGATGACCTCAAGAGTAAAATGTCAGCGGCGGCTCAGACTATGGAGTTTGAACGTGCGGCGGAATACCGTGACCTGATTCAGGCTATTGGAACGCTTCGAACCAAGCAACGGGTCATGGCTAAGGATCTCCAAAATCGCGATGTCTTTGGCTACTATGTGGATAAGGGCTGGATGTGTGTGCAAGTTTTCTTTGTTCGTCAGGGCAAGCTCATCGAGCGCGATGTCAATCTCTTCCCCTACTTCAATGATCCAGATGAGGATTTCTTGACCTATGTGGGACAATTCTATCAAGAAAAATCTCACCTAGTTCCCAATGAGGTACTGATTCCGCAGGATATTGACGAAGAAGCTGTCAAGGCTTTGGTGGATACCAAGATTCTCAAACCCCAACGTGGAGAGAAAAAACAGCTGGTCAATCTAGCCATAAAAAATGCACGTGTTAGTCTGGAGCAGAAATTTAACCTGCTAGAAAAATCAGTCGAAAAGACCCAAGGAGCTATTGAAAATCTAGGACGTTTGCTCCAAATTCCGACTCCAGTTCGCATCGAGTCCTTCGATAATTCCAACATCATGGGGACTAGTCCTGTTTCAGCTATGGTGGTCTTTGTCAACGGCAAACCAAGTAAAAAAGATTATCGTAAGTATAAAATCAAGACTGTCGTTGGACCAGACGACTATGCCAGTATGCGTGAGGTTATTCGCAGACGTTATGGTCGAGTACAACGAGAAGGTTTGACTTCTCCAGATTTGATTGTCATTGATGGGGGACAAGGTCAAGTCAATATCGCCAAGCAAGTCATCCAAGAGGAACTGGGCTTGGATATTCCCATTGCAGGTCTGCAAAAGAATGATAAGCACCAAACTCATGAATTGCTCTTTGGAGATCCGCTGGAAGTGGTGGACTTGTCTCGTAATTCTCAGGAATTTTTCCTCCTCCAACGTATCCAAGATGAGGTGCACCGCTTTGCTATCACTTTCCATCGCCAACTGCGCTCCAAAAATTCCTTTTCATCACAATTGGATGGGATTGACGGTCTGGGACCTAAACGCAAGCAAAATCTCATGAGGCACTTCAAGTCTCTGACCAAAATCAAGGAAGCAAGTGTGGATGAGATTGTCGAAGTCGGTGTGCCTAGAGTCGTTGCAGAAGCTGTGCAGAGGAAGTTGAACTCGCAGGAAACAGAAACCTTGCCTCAAGTGGCAGAAGAAAGAGTAGATTATCAAACAGAAGGAGACCATCATGAACCATAAAATCGCAATTTTATCAGATATTCATGGCAATGCGACAGCCTTAGAAGCAGTGATTGCAGATGCTAAAACCCAAGGAGTCAGTGAATATTGGATTCTGGGAGATATTTTTCTACCTGGTCCAGGTGCAAATGACTTGGTCGCCCTGCTAAAGGACCTTCCTATCACAGCCAGTGTTCGAGGCAATTGGGATGATTGTGTCCTTGAGGTCTTGGATGGGCAATACGGTTTGGAACATCCAAAAGAAATCCAGCTCATGCGATTGACCCAGTTTTTGATGGAGCGAATGGATCCTGCAACGATTGTCTGGCTACGAAGCTTGCCTTTGCTGGAAAAGAAAGAAATTGACGGATTGCGCTTTTCTATCTCTCATAATTTGCCAAATAAGAACTATGGTGGTGACTTGCTAGTTGAGAATGATACAGAGAAATTTGACCAACTCCTCGATGAGGAAACGGACGTGGCAGTCTATGGTCATGTTCACAAGCAGTTGCTTCGTTATGGCAGTCAAGGGCAACAAATCATCAATCCAGGGTCGATTGGCATGCCCTATTTTAATTGGGAGGCGTTAAAAAATCACCGTGCCCAGTATGTCGTGATAGAAGTTGAAGATGGGGAATTGGTAAATATCCTATTTCGTAAAGTCGCTTATGACTATGAAGCGGAGTTAGAACTGGCCAAGTCCAAGGGGCTTCCCTTTATCGAAATGTATGAAGAACTACGTCGTGACGATAACTATCAGGGGCACAATCTGGAATTATTAGCAAGCTTAATAGAAAAGCATGGGTATGTAGAAGATGTGAAGAATTTTTTTGATTTTTTGTAAGAGTTTCCTAAAATAACCAATGCAAATTAAAAACGATTGGCTCGTCCAATCGCTTTTAGTATATCTTATTGTAACTGAGATTGATCTGGGAGATAAGAACCACCTAGATAGGTATTGCTGAGTTTTTCGAGTGTTCCGTCTTGGTAGAGTTCTTTGAGTGCTTTATCAAATTGTTCTTTAAACTCTTTTTGGTCGCTTGAGAAAACAATATAATTGTTGGGGCTATCGACAGAAGGTAAATCAACAACTGAGAGATCTAGGTCGCGGTCCTTGATGATCTTTTGAACGGATACCTTGTCAAAGACTAGGAAATCAAATTCACCGTTAGCAAGGTCTAGGATTCGTTTACCGATATCTTCACCAGAAAAATCGATAGTAGCAGGATTGTCAGTGTGTTTCTGATTCCAGTTATTGATGAATTGAGCGTTTGAAGTTCCGGTATCCTCTTGCGTTGTTTTGCCAGCAATTTGATCAAGAGAAGTCAAAGGATTTTTCTTGTTGCTAACAAGGACGAGGGGATTGTTGGAAATCGGAATCGAGTATAGGTATTTTTCAGCACGCTCTTTTGTGTAACTCAAGTTATTGGCAGCTGCTTGATAGTGACCAGAATCAAGTCCAGGGAAGATACTTTCCCAGGCAGTTCTTTGGAATTGAATCTCGTAGTCGCTGAGTTTTTCATCCACTGCTTTTAGAACTTCGATATCGAAGCCTGTCAGATTTCCCTTGTCTTCGTAGTCAAATGGCGGCACGTCGCCAGCTGTAGCAAGGACGATTGTCTTTTGAGCGCTAGTCTCTTTGGGTGTAGCTTGATTCCCACAGGCAACCAAAAATGGTAGGATAGCTAGTAATAGGCTAAATTTTTTCATACTGTCTCCATTCAAATGTAAAGTACTTGCTAGTTTATCAGAAATGTTCCTGATAAACCAATATATATCTTTTATGTCTGTGATAGAAAAACTTAATCATGAAAAATCCCTGCAAGCTCTTTCAAATTATGGTAGAATGGAAGCAGTAGAATTAGAAAAGGAAATCGATTATGAAATTTCTTGAATTAAATAAAAAACGTCATGCGACTAAGCATTTCACTGATAAGCCAGTTGATCCAAAAGATGTGCGTACGGCTATCGAAATTGCAACCTTGGCACCAAGTGCCCACAACAGCCAGCCTTGGAAATTTGTGGTGGTACGTGAGAAAAATGCCGAACTAGCAAAATTGGCTTACGGTTCCAACTTTGAACAGGTATCATCAGCGCCTGTAACTATTGCCCTCTTTACGGATACAGACCTTGCCAAACGTGCTCGTAAGATTGCCCGAGTTGGTGGTGCTAACAATTTCTCAGAAGAACAACTTCAATACTTCATGAAAAATTTGCCAGCTGAATTTGCACGCTACAATGAACAACAAGTCAGCGACTACCTAGCCCTCAATGCAGGTTTGGTTGCTATGAACTTGGTTCTAGCTCTTACAGACCAAGGAATTGGTTCCAATATTATCCTTGGTTTTGACAAATCAAAAGTTAATGAAGTTTTGGAAATCGCAGACCGTTTCCGCCCAGAACTCTTGATCACAGTGGGTTATACAGACGAAAAATTGCAACCAAGCTACCGCTTGCCAGTAGATGAAATCATCGAGAAAAGATAGAAAGAAGAAAAAATGACAGCAATTGATTTTACAGCAGAAGTAGAAAAACGCAAAGAAGACCTCTTGGCTGACTTGTTTAGCCTTTTGGAAATCAATTCAGAACGTGATGACAGCAAGGTTGATGCTGAACATCCATTTGGGCCTGGTCCAGTAAAAGCCTTGGAGAAATTCCTTGAAATCGCAGACCGTGATGGCTACCCAACTAAGAATGTCGATAACTACGCAGGACATTTTGAGTTTGGTGATGGAGAAGAAGTTCTCGGAATCTTTGCCCACATGGATGTGGTGCCTGCTGGTAGCGGTTGGGACACAGACCCTTACACACCAACTATCAAAGATGGTCGCCTTTATGCGCGTGGTGCTTCAGATGACAAGGGACCTACAACAGCTTGCTACTATGGTTTGAAAATCATCAAAGAATTGGGCCTTCCAACTTCTAAGAAAGTTCGCTTCATCGTTGGAACAGACGAAGAATCAGGCTGGGCAGACATGGACTACTACTTTGAGCACGTAGGACTTGCCAAACCAGATTTCGGTTTCTCACCAGATGCTGAATTTCCAATCATCAATGGTGAAAAAGGAAATATCACGGAATACCTCCACTTTGCAGGAGAAAATACAGGTGCTGCCCGTCTTCACAGCTTTACAGGTGGTTTACGTGAAAACATGGTACCAGAATCAGCAACAGCAGTCGTTTCAGGTGATTTAGCTGACTTGCAAGCTAAACTAGATGCCTTTGTTGCAGAACACAAACTTAGAGGAGAACTCCAAGAAGAAGCTGGCCAATACAAGGTGACGATCATTGGTAAATCAGCCCATGGTGCTATGCCTGCTTCAGGTGTCAATGGCGCAACTTACCTTGCCCTCTTCCTCAGCCAGTTTGGCTTTGCTGGTCCAGCCAAAGACTACCTTGACATCGCAGGTAAAATTCTATTGAACGATCATGAGGGTGAAAATCTCAAGATTGCTCATGTGGATGAAAAGATGGGTGCTCTTTCTATGAATGCTGGCGTCTTCCGCTTCGATGAAACAAGTGCTGATAATACCATTGCCCTTAACATCCGCTATCCAAAAGGAACAAGTCCAGAACAAATCAAGTCAATCCTAGAAAACTTGCCAGTTGCTTCTGTCAGTCTATCAGAACATGGTCATACCCCTCACTATGTGCCAATGGAAGATCCACTTGTGCAAACCTTGTTGAATGTCTATGAAAAACAAACTGGCCTACAAGGTCATGAGCAAGTCATCGGTGGTGGAACCTTTGGTCGCTTGCTAGAACGCGGAGTTGCCTACGGTGCTATGTTCCCAGACTCGATTGATACCATGCACCAAGCCAATGAATTTATCGCCTTGGATGATCTTTTCCGAGCAGCAGCAATCTATGCCGAAGCTATTTACGAATTGATCAAATAAAACGATAGAAGTCTGAGATCTTATGCTTGGACTTCTTTTTGGAGGGAAAGTAGATGTCTCAAATCGAAAGAATCAAACAGGCTATCATGGCGGATTCGCAGAATGCCAGCTATACAGAGCGTGGCATTGAGCCTCTCTTTGCAGCGCCAAAAACTGCTCGCATCAATATCATCGGTCAGGCTCCGGGACTTAAAACTCAAGAAGCAGGCCTTTACTGGAAAGATAAAAGTGGTGATCGCTTGCGGTACTGGCTAGGTGTGGATGAAGATACCTTTTACAATTCAGGTTATTTTGCTGTTTTGCCTATGGATTTCTACTTTCCAGGACATGGCAAGTCGGGTGATCTTCCGCCGCGAGCAGGTTTTGCAGAAAAATGGCATCCGCAGCTCTTACAGGAATTGCCTGATATTCAGTTAACCCTCTTGATTGGGCAATATGCCCAAGCCTACTATTTACAGGAGAAAATCAGTGGGAAGGTAACGGAGAGGGTGAAACACTATAAAGACTATCTGCCAACCTATTTTCCACTAGTTCACCCCTCACCACGAAATCAAATCTGGATGGCCAAAAATCCTTGGTTTGAGTCAGAAGTGGTGCCAGATTTGAAAAAAAGAATTAAAACCATTTTATAGTCAATGAAAATCAAAGAGCAAACTAGGAAGCTGGCCGCAGGTTGCTCAAAGTACAGCTTTGAGGTTGTGGATAAAACTGACGAAGTCA
>NZ_VMNC01000076.1:0-14345 GCF_013277505.1 Streptococcus sp. k-378
CGAATGATAGCTTGTGTTCTTCCCTCAAGAACAGTGATGATATTGAGATTGTTAAAATCTTGCGTAATGAAGCTCATCTCCATCTCCCGATTGAAACAGTCACTCCCCGGACTGTTTCAACGTCCCAAGACATAATCTCAGGCAGATTTCTAACATTACACTCAAAGTGGAAGTCATTGAGCTTTCGAATGACAGTTGAAGTTGAAATGGCCAGCTGATGGGCAATATCGGTCATAGAAGTCTTTTCAATCAACTTTTGCGCAATTTTTTGATTGATAATACGAGGGATTTGGTCATTTTTCTTGACGATAGAAGTTTCAGCGACCATCATTTTAGAACAATGATAGCACTTGAAACGACGCTTTCTAAGGAGAATTCTAGTAGGCATACCAGTCGTTTCAAGGTAAGGAATTTTCGACGGTTTTTGAAAGTCATATTTCTTCATTTGACTTCCGCACTCAGGGCAAGATGGGGCGTCGTAGTCCAGTTTGGCGATGATTTCCTTGTGTGTATCCTTATTGATGATGTCTAAAATCTGGATATTAGGGTCTTTGATATCGAGTAGTTTTGTGATAAAATGTAATTGTTCCATATGATTCTTTCTAATGAGTTATTTTGTCGCTTTTCATTATAGATGATATGGGACTTTTTTTCTACACAAAAATAGGCTCCATAATATCTATAGGGGATTTACCCACTACAAATATTATAGAGCCAGAATATACAACTGATGGACTGCACCTCAGTGTTGCTGGTTATCAGGTTTTGACAAAAGCCTTGAAAGGCTATCTTTACTAAATAGCTAAATAAAGTTAAATTTGAGCATAATATCTTGTAAAAAATTCTAAAATCCTTTAAAATAAAAAGTGATGGAGGAATTTATGAATGTAAATCAGATTGTACGGATTATTCCTACTTTAAAAGTTAATAATAGAAAATTAAATGAAACATTTTATATTGAAACCCTTGGCATGAAGGCCTTGTTAGAAGAATCAGCCTTTCTGTCACTAGGCGACCAAACAGGTCTTGAAAAGCTGGTTTTAGAAGAAGCTCCAAGTATGCGCACTCGTAAGGTAGAGGGAAGAAAAAAACTAGCTAGATTGATTGTCAAGGTGGAAAATCCCTTGGAAATCGAAGGACTCTTATCTAAAACAGATTCGATTCATCAATTATATAAGGGGCAAAATGGCTACGCTTTTGAAATTTTTTCACCAGAAGATGATTTGATTTTGATTCATGCGGAAGATGATAGAGCAAGTCTAGTAGAAGTAGAAGAAAATCCTGAATTTCAAACAGATTTGGAATCAATTTCTTTAAGTAAATTTGAGATTTCTATGGAATTACACCTCCCAACGGATGTAGATAGTTTCTTGGAACTATCTGAAATTGGGGCGTCACTTGATTTTATCCCAGCTCAGGGTCAAGACTTGACTGTGGATAATGCCGTTACTTGGGACTTATCTATGCTCAAGTTCTTGGTTAATGAATTAGACATAGCAAGTCTACGCCAGAAATTTGAGTCTACCGAATATTTTATTCCTAAGTCTGAAAAATTCTTCCTTGGTAAAGATAGAAATAATGTTGAATTGTGGTTTGAAGAAGTATGAAGTGGACCAAGATTATTAAAAAAATAGAAGACCAAATCGAGGCAGGGATCTATCCCGGAGCCTCTTTTGCGTATTTTAAGGACAATCAATGGACGGAGTTCTATTTAGGCCAGAGTGACCCAGAGCATGGCTTGCAGACTGAGGCAGGACTAGTTTATGACCTAGCTAGTGTCAGCAAGGTTGTTGGGGTTGGCACCGTTTTTACCTTCTTGTGGGAAAAAGGTCAATTAGATATTGACAGACCGGTAACAGATTTTTTAGCTGAGAGTGATTATCCAGACATCACTATTCGCCAGCTCTTAACCCATACTACAAATCTTGATCCTTTTATTCCCAATCGAGACCTTTTAACAGCTTCTGAATTAAAGGAAGCGATGTTTCATCTCAAGAGACGAAGTCAGCCAGCCTTTCTTTATTCAGATGTCCATTTTTTGCTTTTGGGCTTTATTTTGGAAAGAATCTTTAATCAAGAACTGGATGTAATTTTACAAGAACAAGTTTGGAAACCGTGGGGAATGACGGAAACCCAATTTGGACCTGTTGAGCTTGCTGTTCCAACAGTTAGAGGTGTCGAGGCAGGTCTGGTACATGATCCCAAGGCTCGCCTCTTGGGCAGACATGCAGGTAGTGCTGGTTTGTTTTCGACTGTAAAGGATTTACAAATCTTTTTAGAACACTATTTAGCAGATGATTTTGCAAGAGATTTGAGTCAAAATTTTTCACCTTTGGATGACAAGGAACGTTCTTTGGCATGGAATTTGGCAGGAGATTGGCTAGACCATACGGGCTATACAGGTACCTTTATCATGTGGAATCGTCAGAAGCAAGAAGCGGCCATTTTCCTATCGAATCGTACCTATGAAAAGGATGAGAGGGCTCAATGGATTGTAGACCGCAATCAAGTGATGAACTTGATTCGCAAAGAAGAGTAAGGAGAGACATGTCAAATAGTTTAAAAGGGACTTTACTAACAGTTGTGGCAGGGATAGCTTGGGGCTTGTCAGGAACGAGTGGCCAATACCTGATGGCACACGGAATTTCAGCTCTGGTCTTGACCAACTTGCGCCTTTTAATCGCTGGTGGAATTCTCATGCTCTTGGCTTATGCCACTGCAAAGGATAAAATGCTGGCCTTTTTAACGAATAAGAAGAGTTTGCTGTCTCTTCTTATTTTTGCTCTAATTGGTCTATTTCTCAATCAATTTGCCTATCTAACTGCTATTCAGGAGACCAATGCAGGTACCGCGACAGTACTTCAGTATGTTTGTCCTGTCGGAATTTTGATTTATAGCTGTATCAAGGATAAGGTGGTACCGACACTGGGAGAGATAGGTTCTATCATATTAGCCATTGGAGGGACCTTCCTGATCGCCACTCATGGGCAGTTGGACCAGTTATCTATGACACCTTCGGGACTGTTCTGGGGGCTCTTTTCTGCTCTGACTTACGCCCTGTATATCATTTTGCCCATAACCTTGATTAAGAAGTGGGGGAGCAGTTTGGTCATTGGTGTGGGAAGGGTCATAGCAGGTTTGGTTGCCCTTCCTTTTACAGGAGTTCTACAGACTGCTATCCCAACTAGTCTTGATTTTCTCCTCGCTTTTGCGGGCATTATCCTTATCGGGACTGTCTTTGCCTATACAGCCTTTCTAAAAGGAGCCAGTCTGATTGGGCCGGTCAAGTCAAGTTTGTTGGCTTCAATTGAGCCAATTTCGGCTGTTTTCTTTGCTTTCCTAATCATGAATGAACAATTTTATCCCATTGATTTTCTTGGTATGGCAATGATATTGTTTGCTGTAACCCTGATTTCTTTGAAAGATTTACTCTTAGAAAAATAAAAAGACTCTTTGTCGTCCGTGACAGAGAGTTTTTGCGTAGTATTTTATACTCAATGAAAATCAAAGAGCAAACTAGGAAACTAGCCGCAGACTGTACTTGAGTACGGCAAGGCGACGTTGACGCGGTTTGAAGAGATTTTCGAAGAGTATTAATTGTTTTCAAGATAAAATTCAAAACGTTCGCCTACATATTGACTTTTTACGTATTCAAAAGCAGTACCATCTTCTAGGTAGGAAACCTGAGTCAGACCAAGAATAGCATGTCCTTTTTCAACTTCTAAATAGTGGGCGATTTTTTCCTTAGCAAGGCGAGCATAGATGGTCTGATGTGATTTACCAATACGGTAGCCATGTTTTTGCAGTGTTTGGAAGAAATGACTAGTGATTTCTTCTTTTTTAAAGTCCTTAATGAATTTTTCAGGAATAGAAGCAACTTCATAAACCAGAGGAACTTTGTCGGCATAGCGGACCCGCTCCATTCGGATAATATTTTCGGTAGGAGAAATTCCTAGCTTGGCAACTTCCTGCTCATTGGGAATGGTTTTTCTGTAGGAAATGAGCTGGCTAGAGGGTACTTTACCTTGGGACTTAACAATTTCAGTAAAACTGGTTGTCCCTCGCATCTTTTCTTGTACCCGAGTACTGGACACAAAGGTGCCACTTCCAACTCTGCGCTCTAAAACACCTTCTTCAACCAATAGAGATACGGCTTGGCGGAGGGTCATGCGGCTGACCGAAAACTGCTCTGCTAAATCTCTTTCACTGGGAAGCCTCTCACCAATAGCCCAACGGTGCTCGTCAATATCCTTTTTAATCTGATCGTGGATTTTCATATAAGCAGGTAGCATATTTTTCACTTCATTTCTATCTTTTCTCTATTGTACCCCAATAAACTAGAAAAAGTCAAACTTCGCCTTGTTTAGTTGGTAATTCGCCCTTATTTGTGATAGAATATTGAGAAAAGATATTTCTTTTGAGAAAGGAAAAAGATGAGCAACATTTCAACTGATTTGCAAGATGTAGAAAAAATCATCGTATTGGACTATGGTAGCCAATACAACCAGCTGATTTCACGCCGTATCCGTGAGATTGGTGTTTTTTCAGAACTAAAGAGCCATAAAATTTCAGCTGCTGAAGTTCGTGAAGTCAATCCTGTAGGAATTATTCTATCAGGTGGTCCAAACTCTGTATATGAAGATGGTTCATTTGATATTGACCCAGAAATCTTCGAACTCGGAATTCCAATTTTGGGAATCTGTTATGGTATGCAGTTATTGACCCATAAACTTGGAGGAAAAGTTGTTCCTGCAGGTGATGCTGGAAATCGTGAATACGGTCAATCAACCCTAACACACACACCATCATCTCTTTTTGAATCAACACCTGATGAACAAACTGTATTGATGAGCCATGGTGATGCGGTTACTGAGATTCCTGCTGACTTTGTTCGTACTGGAACATCAGCTGACTGCCCTTACGCAGCCATCGAAAATCCAGATAAACACATTTACGGTATCCAATTCCACCCAGAAGTTCGTCATTCTGTATACGGAAATGATATCCTTCGTAACTTTGCCCTTAACATCTGTAAGGCTAAAGGCGATTGGACAATGGATAACTTCATCGACATGCAGATCCAAAAAATCCGTGAGACTGTTGGTGATAAACGTGTCCTTCTTGGCCTTTCAGGTGGGGTTGACTCTTCAGTTGTTGGAGTTCTTCTCCAAAAAGCGATTGGCGATCAATTGATCTGTATCTTCGTGGATCACGGTCTTCTTCGTAAAGGAGAAGCGGACCAAGTTATGGACATGCTTGGTGGTAAGTTTGGTTTGAATATCGTCAAAGCAGACGCAGCTAAACGTTTCCTTGATAAACTTGCAGGAGTTTCTGACCCTGAACAAAAGCGTAAAATCATCGGTAACGAGTTTGTCTATGTCTTTGATGACGAAGCAAGCAAGCTCAAAGATGTGAAATTCCTTGCTCAAGGAACTCTTTATACAGACGTTATCGAGTCTGGTACGGATACAGCTCAAACTATCAAGTCACACCACAACGTGGGTGGTCTTCCAGAAGACATGCAGTTTGAATTGATCGAACCACTCAATACTCTTTACAAGGACGAAGTTCGTGCCCTTGGTACAGAGCTTGGTATGCCAGACCATATCGTATGGCGCCAACCATTCCCAGGACCAGGACTTGCTATCCGTGTCATGGGTGAAATCACTGAAGAGAAACTTGAAACTGTTCGTGAGTCGGACGCTATTCTTCGTGAAGAAATTGCTAAAGCTGGTCTTGACCGCGATATTTGGCAATACTTCACGGTCAATACAGGCGTTCGTTCAGTTGGGGTTATGGGTGACGGTCGTACGTACGACTACACGATTGCAATCCGTGCTATTACCTCTATTGATGGTATGACTGCGGACTTTGCCAAAATTCCTTGGGATGTCCTTCAAAAAATCTCAGTACGTATCGTAAACGAAGTGGATCATGTTAACCGTATCGTCTATGATATTACAAGTAAACCACCTGCAACAGTTGAGTGGGAGTAATTTTAAACTAATAAAAAATGCTTTGAAATCAGTGTTTCAGAGCATTTTTTGTTCTTTCTGTAAATAATTTGCAAACTATAGTAACTGTTGACTTTTACTTAACCATTTTTCGATTGTAAGTTCAAAATGGTCAACTACTATTATATTTTCAGGAATCGTATCAAAATCAAATAATAAATTATCTGAATGAGTTTTTATAACTACTCCAAAATCAAGTTTTTTGGAGTTTATAGCATTCTGTAATAAAGAGATACTTTCATTCAGACATTCATTATTTTTTTGAATTTTTATAGGTATCGGTTTTTTTGAAAATGTTTAGGTAAAAAACCATCAATTCCTTTATTTCTTTGAACAATTTTTGCCTGTAATAATTTAAGAATGTTTTCCTCTTCCTCAGTTTTGGTTCTATATGCTTCGATTCCTTTATTCAATAAATTTGAACTTGTTTTTATAACATTTTCCAGACGTTGCTGAGTTATATTGATAGCTTCCTCAGATAAATCAATCCCCATATAATTTCTATTCAAAATCTTGGAGGCTACTAAAGTAGTTCTACTTCCACAGAACGGGTCTAAAACTATATCATTTTTATCAGTAGCAATCTTTATAATTTGTTCTAATAACAGAATAGGTTTTTGTGTAGGATAACCTACTCTTTCTTTAGCTTTTGGATTAAGAAATGGTATATTCCAAACATCTGAAAGGGGAACTCCATTTTTCTCTTTTGCTAGAAGATAGTTACCATTATTATCAACTTTATATATAGTTTTAGAGTTTCCATCTCGTTTTCGTTCCACTAGTATTTGGTCGATATTTGTAGTAGAAGAATACTCTGTAAAAATTGTATTAAATTTAAAATCTTTTGACTTTGAATAAAAGTAAATGTTTTGATGATTGTTCAATAATCCCTTTTTTGAATTAGACCACCGTTTATAGTTCCATATAATTTCGCTTTGAAACATATCTGCTCCAAAGATATTATCTAAAATTAATCTAATATGATGATTTGCAATTTTATCACAATGAACGAAAATACTGCCACTATTTTTTAGCACTCTTTTGCATTCTTCTAATCTTACAGATAAAAATTCTTTGTAATCCTCAATCGAAGTCCATGTATCTTCAAATTGAAACCTATATTGAGGATCTTCACGATGCCAAAGGCAATAAAATCGACCGTGCTCCAAATCCAATGGAACTCTTGACTATTAAAGTCCCACAACCTGTTCAAGCTGGAGACATGGTTCGAGCTCTTAAAGAGGGTCTCATCAATCTTTATAAGGAAGATGGAACCAGCGTCACAGTTCGTGCTTAATGTAGTTGTTTAGTTTTAAAAAATTATGCAAAGCTCCATATACAACACTTAAACGAGATTAAAGAATGGCGAAATCCCTTGATGCGCAATAGATTAGCTGTCCTTTTTTATTTTTTAAGTGATAAAGTCGGAGCTTAGGTATCAAAGCCTATCAAATTAAACAAAGAAGTGATGTCTTAGATATTTTGAAAAAAATTAATAAGCAGAAAACTCTCTATTATTTTGTTGTAGAGAGTTTTTTGTTAATAAAATTTTACAAAATGACATTTATATATTGCATTAAGTTAGATATATGATATAATGTTGTTAAAAAGAGGCGCAACTTTTTAAAATTAATGAGAATCAAAGAGAAAACCAAGAATATTAATGGGGGAATAAAAAATGGAAGTTATAAATGTAAGTAAGCATTATGGTCATTCAATCATTCTCAAAGATATAAATTTTGCACTTAACAAGGGTGAAATTGTTGGTCTAGTAGGGAGAAATGGAGTTGGTAAGAGTGCGTTGATGAAAATTCTTGCTCAGAATAATCAACCGACTTCAGGTAATATTATAAGCAGTGATAATGTATTGAAGAAATTTGTGAGAGGGTTCTTTTCTTGGAGAACGGGCTTTTGACATTTCAAAAAGTAGGAAAAGATAGTCATAATTTCTTGTTTGAGATAGCTTTTTCATCAGCTACAGATAGAGACATTTTCATTACCAAACAAGAATTTTGGGATATTGTTTAGGAAGAGGGACTGAGAATTACGATGTCTGGGAATATTCAAAGTAGTGAGCTTTTTAAATTTTTTAACGAAAACTCTATTAAAGTAGTTGATTTTGAAACTAAAAAAGAGACGCTTAAAGATATTTATCTAAATCGTTTAAAATAAAGGAAGGTTATAATCATGAAATTAAATAAATTGAATTTTTTTAAGGAAAATATAAGGGATTTATATTCATCAGGCGTAATATATCTCGGTTTGATTATCTCGTTTATACCGCCGATATTGGTTACATTCTTTATTCTAAAGACTCAAGGGACATCGCTTGGTATTAAGCATATTTCAAACTTTTATGCTATGCTCGGTATGTTAATGGCTGTTATACATGCTAATCGAATTATTAGCAGGGATTTTTCCTACAATACGATCAGTTTATTTTATAATCAACAGAAAAATCGGATGTTTTACGTCTTGTCCAATTTTCTATATGCCATCTCAGTTTCCATTATCTATGCTTTGAATGGTATTGTGTTACTAGTCATCGTAAGTAAATTGGGTGTTCCAGGTGATTTAGGATTAGATTTTATAGTAGCCATTGTAGTCAATACAATTTTGTTAGTCCTATTTTATTTTCTATTATCTTACATTTTCTATTTATACAAATTGAAAAGTGGCTTAGTATTTGGTATTTTAGTAGCTTTACTACTCTTTATCCCTAATATATTAAATACGATTATGATGAATACTAGTAATGATTTGTTTATCAAAGCAATTGAACTTCTTCCTTTTTATTCCTTACCTGTATTTGTGGCTTCAAATACGATGTCTATTAGTCAGTATCTTGTGGTAATCACTACAATCATTTTATTGTATTTTTTCACTCTCAAGAAAAGTAAGGAGTATTCATTTTAGTTTCGTTTAGTATTATTTTGCAGACTTAAAATCCAGCAAAAAATCAGTCATCTTGCTATGCTCCTACTCTTGTTGTGTACACGTTTTTGTCTTATGCTAGACTCATTTCCAAAAGCATTATATAATAGTGATATGAAATCAACTAAACAAGAAATACAAGCAATCAAAACTCGTTTAAAAGACCCTACTAAAGCTAATACTAAACAAAAAATAAAATAGCAAACTAGGAAGTTTATTTCAAACAATCCAACATACTGATTTTAGGCTGAAGATAATATTGGAGTGCTAATTAATGAGGTTATAATAAATAGCTGACAGCTTGTGTTGGTTTTGGATTTTTTAAGAGTAGATGAGTATTAAAACTATAAGGAGGACGCAGGTGGCTAAAAATTTAAAATTAAAATTAGCTCGTGTAGAGCTTGATTTAACTCAAGGTCAACTGGCAGAGGCTGTTGGGGTGACGCGCCAGACTATTGGTTTGATAGAGGCGGGAAAATATAATCCCAGTCTCTCGCTCTGCCAGTCCATTTGCAGATGTTTAGGGAAAACCCTAGACCAACTATTTTGGGAGGAAGAAGATGGTAAATAAATTCATTCATTATCAATTACTTGATGAAAGAGAAGAACAACTAATCAATAAAGCTGGAGCGGAATCCTTTACCCTTTTCATTGGACTTGTGCTTTTAAGCTATTTGGTGGCTGTATTAGCTCCCTCTCTTTTTAATCCGAATTTTCTAGTCTATACTCTGATAGTAGGAATTTTCTTCTTTTTCAACCGTGCCCGTTATCTGGGAGTGACCTACTATAGTCGTTTTCATTTTACGATTTTGGGTTGTTTTTTCCTAACCTTGGCTATTACGGCTCTTTTGATGTTGCAGAATTATCAATTCAACATAGAAATTTATCAGCACAATCCTTTGAATTTTAAATACCTGTCTGCTTGGGTCATTACTTATATCATTTACCTTCCATGGGTCTTTATTGGCAATCTTGGTCTTAAGAGCTATGGCGAATGGGCTCAGAAAAAATTTGAACAAGATATGGATGAATTGGAGAGTGGAGAATAGCTTGTTACTCTTTTCTCAATCCAGCTAAAATGTGATATAATAGTACTAATTTATTGGAATACATGAAAGTTCTTGAAAATTTTCATGGGTTTCTAGCTAAGGAAGTAGGAAAAGTATGTATCCAGATGATAGTTTGACATTGCACACGGACTTGTACCAGATTAACATGATGCAGGTTTACTTTGACCAAGGGATTCACAATAAGAAGGCGGTCTTTGAGGTATATTTCCGCCAACAGCCTTTTAAGAACGGCTATGCGGTTTTTGCAGGTTTGGAAAGAATTGTGAACTATCTTGAAGACTTGCGTTTTTCAGATAGTGATATAGCCTATTTGGAGTCGCTTGGTTATCATGGGGCGTTCTTGGATTACCTTCGCAATTTCAAGTTGGAGTTGACCGTTCGTTCTGCCCAAGAAGGGGATTTGGTTTTTGCTAATGAACCGATTGTGCAGGTGGAAGGACCTCTAGCCCAATGTCAGTTGGTCGAAACGGCTCTTTTGAACATCGTCAACTACCAGACCTTGGTGGCGACGAAGGCAGCTCGTATTCGTTCGGTTATCGAAGATGAACCCTTGATGGAGTTTGGGACACGTCGGGCTCAAGAAATGGATGCGGCCATCTGGGGAACACGCGCAGCGGTGATTGGTGGCGCCAATGGAACCAGCAACGTGCGTGCGGGTAAGCTCTTTGACATTCCTGTTTTGGGAACCCATGCCCATGCCTTGGTACAGGTTTATGGCAATGACTATGAAGCTTTCAAGGCTTACGCTGCGACCCACAAAAATTGTGTCTTTCTTGTGGATACCTATGACACCCTTCGCATCGGTGTACCAGCTGCCATTCAGGTGGCGCGTGAACTGGGTGACCAGATTAACTTTATGGGTGTGCGGATTGACTCTGGGGATATTGCCTACATTTCCAAGAAAGTTCGTCAGCAACTGGACGAGGCTGGATTTACAGAGGCTAAGATTTATGCTTCTAATGATTTGGACGAAAATACTATCCTCAACCTCAAGATGCAAAAGGCCAAGATTGATGTCTGGGGTGTGGGTACCAAGCTAATTACAGCCTATGACCAGCCAGCTCTTGGTGCAGTTTACAAGATTGTTGCGATCGAAGATGAAAATGGGAACATGCGTAATACCATTAAGCTGTCAAATAATGCGGAAAAAGTGTCGACGCCAGGTAAGAAGCAGGTGTGGCGCATTACCAGTCGTGAAAAAGGCAAGTCAGAAGGCGATTATATCACTTATGACGGCGTAGATGTTGCCAGCATGACAGAAATCAAGATGTTCCATCCGACCTATACTTACATCAAGAAGACGGTTCGTAATTTTGACGCTGTTCCTCTCTTAGTGGATATCTTCAAAGACGGAAAATTGATTTACAACCTGCCTAGCTTGACTGAGATTCAGGCTTATGCTCGTAAGGAATTTGACAAGCTTTGGGATGAGTACAAGCGTGTGCTCAATCCGCAGCATTATCCAGTGGATTTGGCGCGTGATGTATGGCAAGATAAGATGGACTTGATTGATAAGATGCGCAAGGAAGCCCTTGGTGAAGGAGATGAAGAATGAGTTTGCAAGAAACCATTATCCAAGAATTGGGTGTCAAACCGGTGATTGATGCCCAGGAAGAAATCCGTCGTTCCATTGATTTCTTAAAGAGATACCTGAAAAAACATCCCTTCCTTAAAACCTTTGTGCTAGGGATTTCTGGAGGACAAGACTCAACCTTAGCAGGGCGTTTGGCGCAATTAGCTATGGAAGAAATGCGAGCAGAGACAGGAGATGATAGCTACAAATTTATCGCTGTCCGCCTGCCATACGGAGTACAAGCTGATGAAGCAGATGCTCAAAAAGCCCTAGCCTTTATCCAGCCAGATGTCAACTTTGTAGTTAATATCAAGGAATCAGCTGATGCGATGACAGTTGCAGTTGAAGTGACAGGTAGTCCTGTTTCAGACTTTAATAAGGGCAATATCAAGGCTCGTTGCCGTATGATTGCTCAGTATGCCCTTGCTGGTGCCCATAGTGGAGCGGTCATTGGAACAGACCATGCTGCGGAAAATATCACAGGTTTCTTTACCAAGTTTGGTGACGGCGGTGCGGATATTCTCCCTCTTTACCGCCTCAATAAACGCCAAGGAAAACAACTCTTGCAGGAGCTTGGTGCAGACCCAGCCCTTTATGAAAAAATCCCAACAGCAGACCTAGAAGAAGATAAACCAGGTCTAGCTGACGAAGTAGCCCTCGGAGTCACTTATGAAGAGATTGACGACTACCTAGAAGGCAAAACAATCAGCCCAGAAGCCCAAGCAAGAATCGAAAACTGGTGGCACAAAGGCCAACATAAACGCCACCTACCCATCACCGTATTTGATGACTTTTGGGAGTGAAAAGGTCCGGGGGACCTTTTTAGCTTCTTGCCCTGAAATTAAAAAGCAAGAAAAACCTCCAGTGGAGGTTTTCAGCCTCTCACCTTGAAATAAAAAAGTGAGAGTAGGTCTGGGGGATCTTGAACCCCGAGTTTAGAAATAAGAAAATGAGGCAGATTCGGTAACTCGAAGAGTTCGATTTCATCGTCTTACCCCTGCAACGATGACTAGGTTTGAAAAAGCTTGCTAGAGCGCATTTCAAACCAGGCAGCGACTGCGTCAAGAAATTAGAAGACAAACTCGTTTTCTAGCTGTTACTGAGTTGAGCCTTTTTACTACGAGCATAGAAATAAGGAAGTGAGGTAGCATCATGAAAGCTATCGGTACGCAAATATTACAGACAGAACGTTTGATTTTAAGAAGATTTGTGGAGAGTGATTCAGAAGCTATGTTTCAAAATTGGGCTTCATCCGCTGAGAATCTGACCTATGTTACCTGGGATCCCCATCCTGATCTCGAGGTGACTCGAAATTCGATTCGTAACTGGGTTGCTTCCTATACTAATCCCAACTATTACAAATGGGCTATTTGTCTCAAAGAAAACCCAGAGCAAGTGATAGGAGATATCAGCATCGTTGCAATAGATGAGAACAATTCTTCTTGTGAAATTGGCTATATTTTAGGAAAAAACTATTGGGGTCGTGGTCTTATGACAGAGGCCTTAAAAGCTGTCTTGGACTTTTGTTTTACTCAAGTAGGATTTCAAAAAGTCAAAGCTCGATATGCCAGTCTCAACCCAGCTTCAGGTCGTGTCATGGAGAAGGCTGGAATGTCCTATCTACAAACGATAGTTAATGGTGTAGAGAGAAAAGGCTATCTTGCGGATCTTATTTATTATCAGATAAGTAGGGAAGAATGTTGAATTCTATTTTCTGTTTCTATCGAAGTCAACTATTTATTGTAAATATAATAAATGGCATTCTAAGTTTATTTGCAACTTTAAAATAGCATATTGATTAGTACAAGACAGATGTTCTAGTTCCTTCTTTAAT
The DNA here is from genome assembly GCF_013277505.1 of Streptococcus sp. k-378. Classification (NCBI taxonomy): domain Bacteria; kingdom Bacillati; phylum Bacillota; class Bacilli; order Lactobacillales; family Streptococcaceae; genus Streptococcus; species Streptococcus sp. k-378. The sequence goes on from NZ_VMNC01000076.1 coordinate 13,426, forward strand.
CTGGTTTAGTATTAGTTAAAAAATCGCTTTAAGCTTGTAACTAAGAGGGAGCTAATCGACTAGATTCTCCAGCCGAACAGGTGGTAATGTGCTTTTTATAGTGTAATCCTAGCTGTTGTTAAATTTAAAATAGAATCCTCTATCGAGTTAGGGAATTAAATTCCACCAATTTTATTTATGTTTTTTTATCAAAATATCTAACATTAAAATAGTCTCATTCTGATGCGCAAACTATTCTATTTATACTGCATAGTTGTATAAGGAATGATGAAAGATGAGTGAAAGTTATCAAGTTGGAATGTTTGTATCTAAATATATTAGCATGTATTTAGATAAGATGTCTGCAATCCTCTATATATGAGATTGATTACGATATAGTTAAAGTGTTAGTTCAATAATTAATATATCATTTTAAGTTTATTTGATGTATGAAACATATTGTTTAACATTTGCCAGAAAATATGCTATACTAAGTAGTAACTTTTAGAAGGAGGATGTAATGGCAAAATCTAATACCAATAAGCGCTATGCATTACGTAAACTCGGAAAGATTTTTGGTTCTGTGATAGTCGGGCTAACTTTATTTTTAGGAGGAATCCTGAATACAAGTTTTGTTCATGCTGATGGAACAGGAGTGACATTTATTAAAGACGATACCCGCCGTAAAGGAGAGGAACCGGAGACTGATGTTGATGAAGTAGGAAATATTATCGTTAAGGTTCCGGCTAAGGATAGCGTTGAAACAAAAGTAATTCCAATCGAAACAGAGTATGAAGCGGATCCAACTCTTGATAAAGGGAAAAAGAAAGATGATCCAACTCGGCCAGGTAAGGCAGGAACTGAAACCATTACGACTACTTATAAAATCGAAGGTGGTAAGGCAGTAGAAGATAAGAAGACTAGTGAAGTAACAACTGAGA
>NZ_VMNC01000077.1:0-2562 GCF_013277505.1 Streptococcus sp. k-378
GTAAGTTCCACTGGTTTTCATAGTCTATTAAAGTTCGAATGAAACCTATTTATAGTAGATTGAAACTAGAATAGTACACCTCAACTTCTAAAACATTGTTAGAAATCGATTTGACTGTCCTGATCGATTTCTCCTATTCTTGTTTCATTTTACTATATTTCTTTAAAAATGATAAAGGTTGAGATTTCTCCTTGTTGCTTGGACTTCATTCAAAAGTCTGTTACCCAAGCCTTGTTCAAACTTCCAATACACTAGCTGTTTCCATAGCATGACTTCTGCACTAGACTTTCTTTTCCGAATAAATAGATAGAACCACAGGATCTAGTAAACCTAGAATTAAAATTATGGTATAATATTAGCAATAAAAAGAATCTGGAGGATTAGAATCATGGTATCAACGAAAACACAAATTGCTGGTTTTGAGTTTGACAATTGCTTGATGAATGCAGCAGGTGTGGCTTGTATGACGATAGAGGAGTTAGAAGAGGTCAAAAACTCAGCGGCAGGAACCTTTGTTACTAAGACAGCAACCTTGGACTTTCGTCAGGGAAATCCTGAGCCACGCTATCAAGATGTCCCACTTGGTTCTATCAATTCTATGGGCTTGCCAAATAAGGGCTTAGACTATTATTTGGATTATCTTTTGGACTTACAGGAAAAAGAGCCAAACCGAACTTTCTTCTTATCTCTAGTCGGTATGTCTCCAGAGGAAACCCATACTATCTTGAAAAAAGTCCAAGAGAGTGATTTTCGTGGTCTGACTGAGCTAAACCTCTCCTGTCCAAATGTTCCAGGAAAACCTCAGATTGCCTATGATTTTGAGACAACAGACCGGATTTTGACAGAAGTATTTGCCTACTTCACCAAACCTCTTGGAATTAAATTGCCACCATATTTTGATATTGTTCACTTTGACCAAGCGGCAGCTATTTTCAACAAGTATCCGCTCAAGTTTGTCAATTGCGTTAACTCTATCGGAAACGGCCTCTATATAGAAGATGAGTCTGTCGTTATCCGTCCTAAGAATGGTTTCGGTGGCATTGGTGGAGAATACATCAAACCAACAGCCCTTGCTAATGTCCATGCTTTTTATCAGCGCTTGAATCCAGAGATTCAAATCATCGGAACAGGCGGCGTGTTGACTGGTCGTGATGCCTTTGAACACATCCTCTGTGGAGCAAGTATGGTACAGGTGGGAACCACCCTTCACAAAGAAGGAGTCAGTGCTTTTGAACGTATTACCAATGAACTAAAAGCAATCATGGCGGAAAAAGGATACGAGAGCTTAGAAGATTTCCGTGGGAAATTGCGCTATATTGACTAAATTAAATCGAAAAATCAGAAGAAAGGAGAGAAGATGCTAGCCATTGAAGAGAGTCAGAAGTTGACTTTATCAAATTTACCTAGCCTGAGCCTTTTTACAGGGACAGATCAGGGTCAGTTTGAAGTTATGAAGAGTCAAGTATTGAAACAGATTGGCTATGATTCTGCTGACCTCAACTTTGCCTACTTTGATATGAAAGAAGTGGTCTACAAGGATGTGGAACTGGAGTTGGTCAGCCTTCCTTTCTTTGCGGATGAGAAAATCGTGATATTAGACCATTTTGTAGATATCACAACAGCCAAGAAACGCTTTTTGACAGATGATGAGCTTAAGTCATTTGAGGAATACCTTGACAATCCTTCTCCAACAACCAAGTTGATAATCTTTGCAGAAGGAAAGCTGGATAGCAAAAGACGGTTAGTCAAATTACTTAAGCGTGATGCCAAGGCCTTCGATGCAGTAGAAGTAAAAGAACAAGAATTGCGCCAGTATTTCCAAAAGTGGAGTCAGAAACAAGGTCTGCAGTTTATCAATCATTCTTTTGAAAATCTCCTCATTAAGTCGGGGTTTCAATTTAGCGAAATCCAGAAAAATCTTCTATTTTTACAGTCCTATAAGGAAGACTCTGTTATCGAGGAAGAGGATATTGTTAACGCAATTCCCAAGACCTTACAGGACAATATTTTTGATTTAACTCAGTTTATTCTGACTAAAAAGATGGATCAGGCGCGCGATTTGGTTAGAGATTTGACCTTGCAAGGTGAAGATGAAATCAAACTGATTGCAGTCATGCTAGGACAATTTCGGACTTTTACTCAGGTGAAGATTTTGGCGGAGTCTGGGCAAACAGAATCTCAGATTGCAAGTAGTCTAGGAAGTTTTCTCGGACGCAATCCTAATCCCTATCAAATCAAGTTTGCGCTGAGAGATTCAAGAGGACTTTCTTTGAGCTTTTTGAAGCAAGTAATTTCCTACTTGATTGAGACAGACTATCAGATTAAGACAGGACTCTATGAAAAAGGTTTCCTTTTTGAAAAGGCACTCTTACAGATTGCTAGTCAGGTCAATTGACATTTGTTGAAACTACAACCCGCGTCAGGATTATCTTGTCGTGGGTTTCTTACTGATTTGCTTATTTTATACTCAATGAAAATCAAAGAGCAAACTAGGAAACTAGCTGCAGGCTGCTCAAAGCACTGCTTTGAGGTTGCAGATAGAACTGACAAAGTCAGCTCAAA